>JBOFTL010000896.1:0-3613 GCA_051652045.1 Microcoleus sp.
GGTGTCAGTTAGTGAGTCAACGTCTCGAAACCTACCGCCGCAATCGAGAGTTAAAGTACATTACTACCGGTCAGATGAACGGTCAGAACGTAATTTGTACGTCCGATCGAGTCAATGGAGTCTGTCAAAATTTGATTTATACGCTCCGGCCCGGTCAAGATCCGATCGCCTCTTTGTACAACTTGTTAGCGTGGCGTCAAGGACAGGTGGGAATGCCATCTGTGGACGAAAGCAATCAAATTCCCTACATCGACGTGAGAGAAAAGCTAAGTGAAAATACGGAGAACGAAGCGCTACTGCCCCCTTTGTCCCCGATGTTGGAACTGCCTTAGAGGTTGGCAAAGTTTCCCTCTCACAACCAATGCCGGGAATTGAGGTAGAAAACTTGGCGCGACAGGTAACTATACGCATCAAAACCTCTAATTCCTCTGGTTCTGGGGCGATCGTCCGCCAGCAAGGTCACACTTACACCGCGCTCACTAACTGGCACGTCGTGGCTTTTGGCAAGGGCGATCGCGCAATTGTCACGAATGACGGTCAGATCCACCGCCTCCTGGGAACTCCAAGGCGACTGGGCAATATCGATCTGGCGATCGTTCAGTTTCGCAGCAATACTGAGTATAAAGTAGCACCAATTAGCTGGCGATCGGCAGTAGCGGGAGAACCGCTGCTGGCAGCCGGATTCCCAACAGGTACGGGGGAGTTGGCCGTAACGCGGGGATTGGTAGAACTACTGCTGCCAAAATCTTTGCCTGAAGGCTATAGTTTGGGTTATACAAATGAGGTGAAAATTGGCATGAGTGGCGGTCCAATTTTTAATGCAGCAGGTTTCTTAGTTGGAATTAATGGTAGGGGTAAGTACCGAGAACCCGATTTTGGAGTCTATGTTTTTGCAGATGGTAGTGAACCTGCACCAGAATTATTAGCAAAAATGGTTAAATCCAGTTGGGGAATTCCGATCGATATGTATTTAGCAACGGAAAATCTTTGAAGTAAGGAGAAGTCGATCGAGAATCTGAGTTTAACCAGATTTAAGGAACGCAAGGGTACAAGTAGTTTTTCATTTCTGGCAAACACTCTGTGATTCGCGTCTTTGAAGCAACTCTGGGGAATTAGGTTAGATGAAAAAACTCAAACTGGGGAATTAGGTTAGATGAAAAAACTCAAACTTTGGTTTTTAGTAATCTTTTTTAGCCTGGTTTTTTGCCTGTCCATCAATGCGACACAACCCCACCCGCAGCATCCCCTGTGGCAGGTTTATCAACAGTCATTCAAGTCAGCTAAATATGTCGATCTCACTCATACAATTACTCCTGCAATTCCTGTATGGTCGGGGTTTGGTCCGTCTAAATTTGCACCAACTATTAACCCAAAAACAGGTCAGCCATACAATTACCAACAGGATAATTTTGAAGCTACCCATTACGACCTATCAACGGATCAGCTAGGAACCCAGCTAGATCCGCCGGCCCACTGGAACCCTGACTATCCAGCCATCGATGAATTGCCTGCAACCTATGCAGTTCGTCCCTTGGTGGTGATTCCGATTCAGGAACAAGTAGCTCGTGACCCCAACTATCATCTCACTGTCAAAGATATTCAGGATTGGGAGCGCCGCCACGGTAGGATTCCTGAAGGCTCGGTTGTATTTGTGCGATCGGATTGGTCTAAGGAATGGCCTAACCCCGAACTTACCAAAAAAACTCAGTTTCCTGGAGTGAAACTAGAGGCGCTTCAGTTCCTGCACTTGCAGCGCCAGATTTTGTTCCACGGACATGAACCCTTAGACACCGATAGTACGCCTACTTTAGAAGGAGAAGCTTGGCTGCTGAGAAATGGATATGCCCAAGCAGAGGGAGTCGCCAATCTGGACAAAGTGCCCGAAACAGGCGCACTGGTGGCGATAGGGTATCCCAAATTCCAAGGAGGTTTGGGAGGTTACGCGCGCTATATCGCCATCTGTCCTCCAGATTGGAAATACGGCGTGTCGGTGGGTCAGATTCCAGAATCTCCCATGCAAAAAGCCGATCGACCCCTTCACTGGGATACAAAGCTCGGTGTACGAGTGCGGTGAACTATAAGTGGGTTAAAATTGGCATGAGCAGCCTAATTTCTAATGTCAAGATTGGGTCACGTGTCTGGTTCCCGGTTTTGGTCTGCGTGCTTTTGAAAATGGGAGTGAACCGCAATCGGAAATTTGGGAAATTCCGATCGGTGTATATTTGCAGTTCGTCTCGGACGATCGAGGGGGTTTGCTATGAAATGGTGGGGTTTGCGGTTTGATGCGCTGACCGTCATTTTGACCGGCGCAGTAACAGGGGTAGCAGCAGTCAGCCAACAGTTTGCTGCTAGTGCCAAAACAGCTCAAGAAATTGCTGAGCTAGCAATGCGATCGACTGTGGAAGTCAACAATACGCTGGGTTTTTCTAGTGGCGGTTCGGGAGTAATTATTGCGAAACAGGGAAATATTTACACCGTGCTGACGGCGAATCATGTTGTGGCTAGCCTAGCGCAAGAATACAGCATTCGCACACATTTAGAAAAAGATTATAAAGCAATCAGAATCCAGCGATTGCCGAAAAACGATCGGGATACAGACTTAGCTTTGATCCAATTTCAAGCTAGAGAACAGTATCCGGTAGCGCCGATCGGGAATTCCCAAAAGGCTGTTGTCGGTTCTACTATTTATGTTTCAGGCTATCCGCTGCCGATCGCGACTGAATCCGAACGCAAATTGGAATTTACCGCAGGTATTGTATCTTCTCGTTCGAGTCGTTCATCTTCAGGGTACGGACTGCGCTATCAAGCTGTCACCAGGCGGGGGATGAGCGGCGGGCCTGTATTTGATGCCGATGGCGCGGTTGTCGGCATTCACGGTAGGGGAGATACTGTTGGAACAGTAACCAGTCTGTGGAACGGGCAAACAGAGGAAATTAAAACCGGACTCAATGCAGCAATTCCGATCGATACTTTTACGGCATTGGTATCGCAAGCTAAGCCTAATGGGTTGGATATTCTTAGTAATATTTCGATCGCTCGCAGCGCCAGCAAAAACCAACCTAATTTAGGGCGGGGAGGCTTTGTGTGCGATACTTCGACGGGGGAACCGATAACTGTGTACCAAAATCCCCAGGGATTTAGAGAACCTTGGATTCGTTGGAATTCTAATTTCTTTTCAGGTTCGGGCTACGATCCTCTAACCCGCTGCCAACAAGTCAGCCAGCGTTTGGAAACTTACAGCCGCAACCGACAGCTAAATTATGTAACTGTTGGTATAGTTAACAATCAAAAAGCGATTTGTACCACCAGCCGATTTAACGGGCCGTGTGAAGGCTTGATTTACACGCTGCGTCGCGATCAAGATCCGACTCCAGCACTCAGTAGTTTCTTTGTTTGGTTGGCGGATCGGAAAGCTAGACCTTCTCTTTTTGAAAGCAACACTGCAATTTATATTAATATCGCGGAACGCTTGGGGGTTGACACACAGTATTGAGTTTTCTAACAATCATTCACATATGCTACCAGACGCGGTATCATTGATGGATGGCATACATACCACTTAGAAAAGCAGTCGAATTTCTAGGTTTGCATCCAAACACCCTAAGAAAGTACG
>JBOFTL010000897.1:0-1717 GCA_051652045.1 Microcoleus sp.
AGATAGACCCTTGTTTGCTATTATATTACAAACCAGTTAGGCTGGCGCGACTACAGGCGTACCGTCAGCCGACAGCAATGCTCGTTTCGGGCCGTGAATTGGGTCTTCGACAATAATAGTTTGGTCGCGACTTGCACCGAGGGAAACGATCGCGATCGGCACTTCCATCAAATCCGCCAAAAACTTCAAGTAATTCAGTGCTTTTTCGGGTAAATCTTCTAAATTGCGGCAGTCTTCTGTGGACTGTTTCCAACCGGGAAGTGTTTCGTAAATCGGTTTGCATTTAGCAAATATCCGGGAACTTTTGGGGAAATCTTCGCAGCGTTTACCCTCTATTTCATAGGCTACACAGACTTTGATTTCTTCCAATTCATCCAAAACATCTAGTTTGGTAATTGCCAAACAATCGAGTCCGTTGATCCGGACTGCGTAGCGGCCGATTACGGCATCGAACCAACCGCAGCGGCGTTTGCGGCCGGTGGTGGTGCCGAATTCCGCGCCTCTTTCGCCTAAAATTTCGCCAACTCCATCGACCATTTCTGTAGGGAATGGACCTTCTCCTACGCGGGTGGTATAAGCTTTTGCGACGCCGATTACGCGATCGATCGCTGTCGGACCGACTCCGGTTCCTACGCAAGCACCACCCGCGATCGGATTGCTGGAGGTAACGTAGGGATAGGTGCCGTGATCTAAGTCTAATAAAGTGCCTTGCGCGCCTTCAAACAGAATGTTTTTCCGCTTTCTAATTGCGTCGTAAATTTTTAGCGAACTGTCTGCTACGTGGGGACGCAAGCGTTCGGCATATTCCGTGTATTCGTCAATTACTTGTTGCGGATTTAGCGGCGGCAAATTGTAGAGTTTTTCCAGAATTGTATTTTTCTGGCCGATCGTCCATTCTAGCTGTTCTCGCAGCCCTGCCAAGTCCATCAAATCCAGCATCCGAATTCCCGTGCGATCGGATTTATCGGCGTAGGTAGGCCCGATACCGCGTCCCGTCGTCCCGATTTTGTAACTGCCCCGTTCCTCTTCTGAGGCTAGATCGATTAACCTGTGGTAGGGCATCGTCACGTGGGCCGTTTCGGAAATTATCAGATTGGCAGCGGAAATATTGAGTGCTGCTAACTGGTCGAGTTCTTCAATTAAAACTTTGGGGTCAATAACCGTACCGCAGCCGATGATACACTCTTTATCAGGGTACAGAATCCCTGACGGAATCAGGTGCAGCTTGAAGGTTTGACCGCTGACAACTACTGTGTGGCCTGCGTTGACGCCACCTTGGTAACGCACCACGAGATCTGCTGATTTGCTGAGCAAATCGGTAATTTTGCCTTTTCCTTCATCGCCCCACTGGGCGCCGATTACTACTACGTTAGCCAAGGATTTTTCAGGGTACGCTCGGGTTGACACAAACTTTGATTATCTACGGAGGCGTCCCGACTGTCAAATTAATTTTTGTTAACATTATTGAAGGCAGAGGGAAGAAGGAAGAAGGAAGAGGGAAGAGGGAAGAGGGAAGAGGGAAGAGGGAAGAACAAACATTTTCCCTACCCTCCCCCTCCCCCAATCTCCCATTCCCCCCCTCTCCACTCCCCCAATCTCCCCCTCTCCCCCTCTCCCCATCCCCACTCTCGCTGAAGGGAAAAAATATGACTTTACACGCTGAGTTGCACCGCCATTTGGGCGGTTCTGTGGTTCCTCGGGAGAGGGGGAGAGGGGG
>JBOFTL010000898.1:0-6526 GCA_051652045.1 Microcoleus sp.
CAAATTTAAAAAAATCATTCTCAATTGAGCATTCTTGAATGCTCATTGCTTGCAAAATATAGCAGTCCTAAATCAGTTGCAAAATCGATCGAAACCATAATTATGGCAGTGCGAGCATCTCGATCGCGTATAATGCAAGCAAATCATTTAGGATTGCTATATAATCGAAACAAAATAAATGTAGAGATTACAGTCTATATTTATTGTAATTATTTCATAAAAAATGGAGTCCTAAGTTATGAGCAAGAAAAAAGCTAAAGTAGCCAAAAAAGCCAGCAAAGAAAAGAGCATAGGTTTAACAGTTGAAGAATTTAATGAACTGCAAGGAAAGTATCCCGATAGCAGAGAAGCACTCAATCATGCTATGTCTGCCAAGCAGGATAATAATTTCTATATTAGGTTAACGGAACTGAAGAACCAGCAGAGTGAATTGGGAAATGATGTAGTTCCTGATGCACTTATCAAAGAAATTAGCTCTAGAAGAAAAAAGAAAAATTTCCGCAAACCGAAGCAAGATCGAAATAGTAAATTAGCTCAAGAGAATGATTCAGTAGAAGACAAAATACCAGAGAAAATAAAGTGGCAATGTATTTGTGCTACTACTGTTGGTCGTTCTCACCTTCAATCGCATCCACAAATAGAATGTCAAGATGCCGCAAAAGTTGTATCAACGCCACGGGCAGCGATTTTTTTGGCAGATGGTGCTGGCTGTGCAAGATTATCTCACTTGGGTTCTAAGTCTGTTGTTGAGGAGTTGGCTGGATTTATAGATTCAAAACAAGCTACTCATGAAGAAATATTAGACCAAGAGCAAATAATTAATTGCAATGACAGCGATCGAGGAAAAGAGTACGCATATAAGTTTGTCAAATATGCAGTTGAAGGATTACGAAAACTTGCAAATACCGAAGATTGCTCGGTAGATGATTTGAAGTGTACGTTACTAATGGCTGTGTCAGGCAAATTTTATATATTTTGGCTGAAAGTCGGGGATGGCTTTATTGTTGTCGAAAAGGATAATAAGCTTGAGTTACTCGGTTCTTTAGGAAAAGGAGAATTTGCAAATGAAACTACATTTATTAGCGAAAGCTTGAAAGACAAAGCAATCTCTTACGGTTTTTTACCTGCCCAAAATGTGACGGGTATTGCTGCATTTACAGATGGTGCAGGAGAAAAGCTAGTGAGTATAGATGGCTCTGAAATAGCAGGTCGTTTAAGTCGCTTTTTCGCACAAACGAGAGAAGGTGATTTTGATAATGACAGCTTACGTGAATTTTTAGAAGATAAGACAGTTTGGGCCCCTCCAAATGGTTTTGATGATAGAGGAATTGCTATATTGGCGTAGTTGAAGTAACCAAAACCTAAAAGCATTGCAGGTTTAACTTTAAAAGTCACTGCGGGAGAGAAGAAGCTGAGCTACATCAGGCACATCACAGAAAGCACTCTCCCTTATACTTGACCCAAAGTTTATTAATTGTGTCTAAAATTTTAGTTGGTAATTTTTGGATATCATCTTTAGATAGACATCCTAAAGAATCTCCGTTAACAGCTTTAAGAATGACTTTAGCTGTTTCTTCCTCAGCTTCTTCCCATTTCTTTGCTGCTAGTAAGTCGCGTAGTTTAATATATTCATAGTTGATGGGATGTTCTACTGTCGATCCGTTTGCTGGAGGTTTACTTTTACCTAGATTTTTGTTTCCAGATGATGTATTAGAAGCTGCTTGTATCTTATTAGGCTTCGTTGGTTGAGGATTTTGAGGCGGATTGGTTCCTCTAACGTCTGTTTTTGGCGGCTGATTGGTAATTGGTGGAGTTACTAAAGAATCTAAAATTCTTTTCTCAATTTGTTCAACATCTTTGTCCCTCAGATTAAGAACTCGTTGGAAGTCCTTGAGCGTTCTGCGATTTCCTTTACTAACGGGATTACACTCTTTTAATGCGTTTACAAAAAATTTCTCGTAATCGTTGAACTTTTGCTTCCGTTCGTGATATGGCTTCAAAACTTCATCTTCTATCGCCTTGGCTTCGTCGGGTGTCAAAGTCAGCTTTTTTTGAAATTCCTCTAGAGAATAGCACTTAAAACTATCAGTAATATTTCCATCAAAAATACAGTTTGAAGAAATTGATTTTTGTTCCTCTTCACGCCCAAATCGCTCTACCATTTTGCGGTAAATTAGCTTTGGATCGTCTTGCCTAGATTTTGCTAGAACAATATTACAACCTCCATTGGCATCCTTTAACAAAGGATTCATTTGAGGAGAATCTTCTTCTACCTTTTTTTTTGTGTATTTGTGTAATTCATCTATAGAAATCTTGCCATCATTATTTAAATCCCCGGCTCCAGTATTGATACCTTCCACTAAGTAACGAGTGTAAATTGAAAGTTCAGAAGCTTTTGGAGCATAGGAGTATTCTATATCATTACTGGATGAAAGAACTGCCCATGATTTATTACCTAATACCAATCCTTTAGTAAAAGCCCCACTAAAACAACAGTCTAAAATCACAATCTGCTTTTTGCATAAACTAGCGGTCATTCGTTCATGGAAAAAACTGGCACTGATGGCTGTATGAGAGCGCACTGTTTTGTTCGCCTTAGTTTCTGTAGTAGGTGTTGCAATGAAAAGATTTCCTCTTTCATCCTTGAAACCATGACCGGAAAAATAAAATAGTAATAAATCATTTGCCTTGCACTCGGCAAACAGATCGTCAATAGCATCCTCCATATTTTTTTTTGTCGGATTTGGTAGTAGCTTAATATCAGTTTCAGCAAACCCACCCATGTCTTGACGCTTTAATACTTGCTTTATTGCCATCGCATCTTTGGTGGCACTAGGCAGGGCTGATATTCCTTGTTGATGATAATTGCTGACCCCTACCAGTAAAGCTACCTTTCTTTGCATCTGTCACTCCTTATTCCCCAATAAATTCCCGAGCGGCTTTTATCGCTTCGTTCAATTCAACTGTACTACTGGCTTTCACCTTGAGAGTTTTACCATTAGCAGTAACTTCCATTTCAATGATTCTCCCTAATAGGCGATCGCTCAAAAATCTGAACAAGGATTTAATATTTGCTGCGTTGACTTCAGCGGCCAACATCCCCAATAAAAACCCCCCAATAGGTTTTGCGTCTTTTGGCAAATCTTCTACAGGTACAAGGCCAGCAGATTCAACTTCAACCACTTCCTTAATATCTTGGAGAAGATTTTCTGTTATTTCTTGTAGTTCCCCATCTTCCAGACGCTCATCTAAAAGAGTTATCTTCACTCGAATATTTGACATGGAATTTACTTTTCCTATTGGTAGGTATAGATATGGCGAACCTTAGACAAACCGCAAACTAGCAGTTGGAATCCATATATGACAACGATTTTAGCCTTTTTTAGAAAAGGACTGCTGTTTTGGAACGCTGCCAACATGATACCATAGCAAGTCCCAGTCGGAAACGAAGTATTATCGCAAAAACCCGATTTCTGACTACCCATCCATCTAAGACTATGGATAAACCAGCTCCGACTATACTAATTGAATCGCGATTGAATCTGCCAATGTCTAGAATAAGCAGTAGCATCGATCGCCAATGCTTCCATTTTACCGTTAGGCTTTCGATCGCATTTCTGTTTCGCTAGCACCAGCTCGCACCATAATTGTCCGAACAAGAGAACCAAATATCCTCCACCCGACAAGACTTAAGCTGGCGTGCCGTGTCGCTAACAGCAAATCATCAAGGCGTATCTGTATAATGCCATCAAATATGACAGTATTGCCCACCACATTGCGAGAGTCTCCTGGTAATGGTGGAAGATACATTCGCTTAGTCGATTTGAACTTTAGCAGTTCACCGAGGAGTTGCTTTGCATCAGGATCGTCAGAAAAAATTGGTTGCAATCGCAGCAGTGAGGCATAATCGCGGCGGCCCCGAACAAGGTCACAGGTTGAGCTTGCGATAGCAAACTTCATGTTAGTAATACGTTCTCCCAAGAAGTAGCCAGCGTCACTACTAACAATATCTCCCTGCAAAAGGGAAAAGGCATCTTCATCGTCCCGAACCAAACCTCTTGCTAACATATCCCGATACTCAATTGGCTGACGCACCAGTGCTCCTTCTGCTCCGAAAACTTTCTGACGGTCTTTTGTCTTACCAAGTCGATCGGCAAAATCTTGAATAATTGTGAAAACTCGATCGTCGTGAGAAAGTTCGCGTAGCTGATTTTCAAGAGTTTCCAGATTGTTAGGCTCATTATTTGCTACAGCCATCACAATTAATCTATCCTATTTTCGATCGCATTCTGAGATTCCAAAGGACGCTCGATTTCATCAGGATCGAGCATCACTTCATCATCCTCATCCAAGTCGAAATTCTCTGGAACTAATCGATCGAAACTATTGCGGGTAGGAAGTTCGGGTAAATCTCCCAGCATCGCAACTGCTTCAGCAAGTAGATTAAGATTCTCTGGATCGGGGTGTTTTTGTGCTGCGCGCACAGCCAAAACAACAACACGCAATCCTCCCCTCAGCCGATCGACATCACGGGCTAGTCCATACATTGCTTGAAAGTCACGTTCTTCAATAATGCGGTACTGTCCTGTTTTTGTTTGGAGGGTGGCGATCGCACCATTGGCGATCGAACTGAGTGCTTCTGCACCCTGCAAGCGAAACTTCTCAAACGATGTCCAGTTTGCACCATTGTGCAACCTGAATTTTTTATTTTTAATCTGCATAGTTTAACCTCCTTACTATATCCTAACGCAATCCCAACGAAAAAACAACGGTTGATTAATCCTAGTTTAAAATAATAGGACAAGACTTACTCAAAAAACCAGGTCGATCGGTGCTATTTCCCAGAAATCTTTGCCACTAACTTTGTAAAAATGCAAAAATTTAAGAAAAAACCCGGTTTCTTAAATTGTGGCGCGATCGAACCCAGCATTGACAAATTTGACCGAACGTGATACTTAACTCCCTTGTGAAGGGGAGGCAAGAGTTGATTTCCCTTGGTAAAGGCATAACTAAAGCCTCCTTCCTTCTTGCTTCTTGCTTCGGCTATAATGGAAGGCTGCACGCAAAAAACGGTAATCTGGAGGGCAATATGTCACGGAAATGTCAGCTAACGGGGAAAAAAGCGAATAACGGTTTTGCAGTTTCTCACTCGCACCGCCGCACTCACAAGTTGCAAGAAGCTAATTTGCAGTGGAAGCGGATTTGGTGGCCGCAGGAAAAACGCTGGGTCAAACTTCACCTTTCTACCAAAGCAATTAAAACTTTGCAAAATAAAGGTTTGGAAGCAATGGCTAAGGAAGCGGGAATTAACCTTTACAAATACTAAAAAACTTCTTGCTTTAGAAAGGACTGAAGTCCTGACTACAAACCTGTTTTTGAGGTTCGTAGTAAGGACTTTAGTCCTTTTAAATTATTTCAATAGTTGATAGTTGGTAGGGGCGGTGTCCTCGTGCCCGCCCGAGGCAGGTAGGGGCGGTGCCAAGAGTGCCCGCCCTGAGTTGATTTGTAGGTTGGGTTGAACGAAGAGAAACCCAACACCAAATGACAATAACGGGGGTGGTAAACCCGAATTTGGCATTATAAGTTCGGCGTTCGATCGAACATAATATTAAACATCGATCTCCAGTTTAATTGCAAAGGTTGTGCCTTTTCCTAACACGGAATCGACCTCGATCGTACCGCCATGTTTTTCGACAATAATTTGACGGACGATCGCTAATCCCAATCCAGTTCCTTTCCCCACTGCTTTTGTGGTAAATAGATGGTCGAAGATGCGGGTTTTTACTGCTTCTGGAATTCCAAGGCCGTTATCGGCGATCGCAATTGTAACGCAATTACCCTCGATCTTCGTCTCAATAGTAATTCGATCGGGATTGGCTTGAATTTCGGCAAAACTGCGCCCGGTATTCGATTCATCTAGCGCATCGATCGCGTTCGCCAAAATATTCATAAACACCTGATTTAACTGTCCGGGAAAACAAGCAATTTCGGGCAATTTAGCGTAGTTGGTAACGACTTCAATAGCCGGACGGCTTTCATTAGCTTTCAGGCGGTGACGCAGAATCAATAAGGTGCTATCAATGCCTTCATGCAGGTTAAAAAGTTGTTTGGTATCGCTGTCAGCACGGGAGAAGGTGCGAAGACTTTTGCTGATAGATTTAATCCGAGATCCCCCATCTTTCATCGCCTGAATTAACTTCGGCAAATCTTCTCTAACGTAGTCGATATCGATGTCTTCGAGCTCGCTTTCAAGGTCTGCACCCGGTTGGGGAAATTTTTCTTGATAGCGATCGATAATTCCTAATAGATCGTTCATATAATCTTGGGTAGCGTTAACATTACCAATAATGCAGCCCACAGGATTGTTGATTTCGTGGGCGACGCCTGCTACCAAATTTCCTAAAGCCGACATTTTTTCATTCTGCACCAATTGCAATTGCATTGTTTGAAGTTCTGCTAAAGCTTGCTCCACTTGCTGAGATTTGTGGCTCAGTTGTTGAGCATATGTTTGCGATTTTTGATAGAG
>JBOFTL010000899.1:0-1573 GCA_051652045.1 Microcoleus sp.
TTGGAGGTATTAATCCACCAACATCCATAGATAGAACAGTTGTAAATCCTCAAGATCGAGAATACAATCGCGAAGGATACAACCGGATTTACGAAAATGAATACCAGCGAGTTAAAAACAACCCGCTTTCCACATTTGGCATTGATGTCGATACAGCATCCTACAGCAACATTCGGCGTTTTATCAGCAGCGGAATGCTGCCGCCAAAAGATGCAGTGCGGCTGGAAGAATTGATTAATTACTTTACCTACAACTACCCGCAACCCAAGGGCGATCGACCGTTTTCTATCAATACAGAAGTCGCCGCCGCTCCCTGGAATTCCAAACACAAATTAGTACATATCGGCTTGCAGGGAAAAAGCATTGCTACCAAAGATTTACCGCCGAGCAATCTCGTATTTTTGTTAGATGTTTCCGGTTCGATGAATTCCCACGATAAACTGCCGCTAGTCAAAGCATCTCTCAAATATCTCGTTAGCGAATTGAGAGCCAAAGATAGCGTCACAATTGTCGTCTACGCCGGAGCAGCAGGATTAGTTTTGCCGCCAACGCCGGGGAATCAAAAAACCAAGATTTTGGAGGCGATCGATAAATTAGAAGCAGGCGGTTCCACTGCGGGCGGGGCGGGCATTCAACTTGCCTACAAAATGGCGCGAGAAAACTTTTTAAAATCTGGAAATAACCGCGTAATTCTGGCAACAGATGGCGATTTCAACGTCGGTGCTTCCAGCGATGGTGAATTAGTTAGATTGATTGAAGAAAAGCGAGAGCAAGGCGTTTTCCTGAGCGTTTTGGGTTTCGGTACGGGGAATTTGCAAGATGCTAAAATGGAGCAGTTAGCTAATAAAGGCAACGGCAATTATGCCTATATCGACAGCCTGATGGAAGCTAAAAAAGTCTTAGTCAGTCAAATGGGAGGAACGTTGTTTACAATTGCCAAGGATGTTAAAATTCAAGTCGAATTCAATCCGGCAAAAGTTCAAGCTTACCGTTTAATCGGTTACGAAAATCGGCTGTTGCAAGATCGAGATTTCAACGATGACAAAAAAGATGCGGGCGAATTGGGTGCGGGACATTCGGTAACAGCACTGTACGAAATAATTCCCGCTGGTGTAGAAAGTGATGTCAAGTTGCCTGAAGTTGATGAGTTAAAATACCAGCAAAATACGGTCGATCGCCCCTCTGCAAGTAACCAGTATCAAAGCAATGAATTAATGCTGGTGAAGCTGCGTTATAAAAATCCTAACGAGACAACCAGCAAGTTAATTTCGCAGCCAATAGTCGATCGAGCCTTGCCACTCGAAAATGCCTCAGCTAACTTCAGATTTTCTGCCGCCGTTGCAGGTTTTGGAATGCTGTTAAGAGATTCTGAGTATAAGGGTTCAGTCAACTTTGATGAAGTTTTGAGGCTGGCAAATCAATCGAAAGGTGAAGATAAAGAAGGCTACCGTGCCGAATTTATCCGTTTAGTTGAAAACTGCAAGCAACTCACGGCAAGAATCGGCTCAAAGTAGTCGATCGCGATCGCAAAAACGGTTTGCAGCATCTAATACCAATTTTAAAAAAGAATGCA
>JBOFTL010000900.1:0-12767 GCA_051652045.1 Microcoleus sp.
GATAATACAATGCCTTGACGCCATGCTTGAAGTACCTGTTCCGGGGGATTGCCGTACACCCAAACCTCATAGGTTTTGGATATAGAATGGCGCGGATGGGTCAAACAGAATGTCAGCTTACCATCATTCGTCAGCAGCAAGGCCCCTGTTGAATCTGCGTCTAAGCGTCCTACCGGGTGAATTCCCTTACCCGAACGCAGTTTGGGCGGTAACAGATCGAGAACTTTAACTCTGGCTCTGGGATCGCTGCAGGTGGAAACTACCCCTTCTGGTTTATTGAGCAACAGATAGATCCCCATCGGTCGATCTGCTGGTTCAACTGGGACTCCATCAACTTCGATGCGATCGAACTCGGGATTGGCTTTTTCTCCTAGTTGAACGATATTGCCATTGAGTCGCACTCGTCCAGCTAGAATCATTTGTTCGGCCTGACGCCGAGAGGCGATGCCCCATTGGGCGAGAATTTTTTGCAGCCTTTCATTCATAGGGCAAACAGTCGATCGATCCGATCCCCTCGATCGTGCGGCTTGCCGAGTGCAGTGGCACTGGCAGTGCAGTTGTGAGTATTACAGCCTGCCATGCAGGTAACTGGCTCGATATTTTACGGTGGCAATTTCTTGGACTAGGGGAAGACATTTTGTACCGCTCGATTCTTATTTAGCAACAATTTATACTGCTGGCTAATCCGTGGTGGAAGGTATGCCTCACCAGTTTGCTCTATGCAATGGCCCTGAAAATTCTGTGAAAGCAGCGAGTTTAGAATCGCGTTTGGCTTGTTTGCGCGCTGCTGATATGCCACCCGCTTAACAATTGGGTTGTTCGATTCGGAACAACTATATTATTGAAATTATCGCAAATTTTGCACGTTCAGTCAAGTAAACTATGGCACACGAACCCTAACGGTATGGTGCGGGCTTCTAGGGGGTGTTTTCAAACCCCAGATCCCCTCCAGCCCCCCTTAATGAAGAGGGGGGAGCAGGAGCTTGTTTTGGCTCACTGTCGTGGATTTTGGTTCGATCGACCCGATAGTGCAAAAAAATCTCTTGTTCTACCTGTTTTACTGCCAAAAGCTCTAATTTGGGAGCGCAAGCAGTCAAAAAACCCTGACCTTCAACTGATGTGGGCGCATTCACACCTCCCAAAATTAACGGACATACTGTCAACCAGAATTCATCTATTAATCCGGCAGCAAGTACCGACGCTACCAGTTGCCCTCCTCCGAGTATTGCTAAGCGTTGAATGCCGAGAGTCGCTAGCTGATTGAAAGCATCAAGCCAATCAATTTCTCCCCTTGCGGTGTTGGCAACTAAAGTTCGATCGAACATTTCACTCAGAAATGAATTAGTTGGTGTTTGAATGGGAAATTCGACTGATTTATCAGTCAGCAGCCACCGGGGAACGGGCTGCTGGAAAAATCGCCAATTGGGATCGAATTGGCGCGATCGGGAACATACAATTTGTATCGGTTGCGGTGGCTTTCCTTGTTCTTTCCTTTGTTCGATCGATTGAGGCGAAGTTACTCTTAAAGTTGTTCCGTAAGCGCGCAACGTGCCGTTGCCGAATAAAACTGCGTCTGCAGCAGCTACTTGTTGTTCGAGGTGGGCTGTGTCATTTGCAGAGCCAAATCTTGCGGGCGATCGCGCTGCATCGGCAATTTTACCATCAGCAGAGATCGCGAGTATTACTGTTGCATGAGGTCGATCGATTTGAGGTGTCATTAATTTGGGAAACTTTCGGACAAAATCTTTGACAATTCACTCTTTTTTAAATACTAAAGCTCAACTGGCAGGTCTTTCACGAGATATCCAAAGCTGCGTAAAGTTTTTTATAGATTTCGATTTCCTGCTTTTATTTGACGGATAATATTAAGTTTTTGATTTTTGAGACAGATTGCTTCCACTGCAAAAAAGTTTACTTTTCGTTACAAAAAGCGAGCAAAAAAGCAACTTAAAGGTAAAAATTCCCTTGCAGACTTTAAATGCGTCGCGCGATCGACTAGAGTGAAAAAAATGGCTTTATCCGTTTATTTATCGCAAAGGAAAAAAAGCTCATGGTTCAACGCGGTTCTACAGTTCGGATTCTCCGCAAAGAATCCTACTGGTATCAAGACTTGGGCACCGTTGCCACGGTAGACCAAAGCGGCATTAAATACTCAGTCATCGTTCGCTTTGACAAAGTAAATTATGCGGGCGTCAATACTAACAACTTCGCCCCCAGCGAATTAGTGGAAGTTGCACCCCCGAAAGCCAAAGCAAAAGCACCAGCAGCCAAGGCAGCCAAGGCACCCTAGGCACCCTAGGCAGAGTAATGCCCCCAAAGAAGGCTAGGAAAATCAGCAGATAAAAAGTCCAAAGTTGTGCCGGAACTGCCAGAAGTTGAAACTATTTGCCGGGGTTTGAATCAAGCAACCCTCGATCGAGAAATTGTGGGCGGGGAGGTACTCCTAAAGAGTACGATCGCCCGCCCGATTTCTGCTACCGATTTTTTGGTCAATCTCAAAGGTAAGTCGATCGCCCGCTGGTACAGGCGCGGCAAATACTTACTGGCAGAATTATCTCAATTCTCACAGGGAAAGGAGGACAGGGAGAGGGGGAAAAGGGAAGAATGGCTTGCCCAAACTCCCAATAATTCTCAACTTCCTGCTTCCTTGCTTCCTGTTCCTTCTTCCTGCTTTTTTCCTTCAAAAGTTGGCTGGTTGGGCGTTCACCTGCGGATGACAGGGCAATTGCTGTGGGTGAATCGATCGACACCGCTGCAAAAACACGCCCGAGTCCGGCTGTTCTTTGGAGAAAACCAAGAATTGCGGTTCGTAGATCAGCGAACTTTCGGGCAAATGTGGTACGTGCCTTCCCAAACAGAAGTTTCAAATACAGTTACCGGACTCAAGATTTTGGGACCGGAACCGTTTTCAGAGGAATTTACAACAGAATATTTGACCCGCAAGCTGCACCGACGGGGGCGATCGATTAAAACAGTTTTGCTGGATCAATCACTGGTCGCGGGTTTGGGGAATATCTATGCCGATGAAGTTTTGTTTGTGTCGGGGATATTGCCCGCAACTTTGGGATCGGATTTGACAGCAGCACAAATCGATCGCATCCATGCAGCGATCGTTCAAGTTTTACAACAGGCGATCGCCTCTGGCGGCACCACTTTCAGCAATTATCTCAACGTCCAAGGGGTGAACGGCAATTACGGGGGCGTCGCTTGGGTGTACAATCGCACCGGTCAACCTTGTCGCACCTGTGCTACCCCGATCGAACGCATCAAATTAGCAGGGCGATCGACCCATTTTTGCCCGCAGTGTCAGCATTGAGAAACGAGTGGGAAAATGTAGGGGCGGTGCCACGTGCCGGCCCCGATAGGGCAAGATGAGCAAAGAAATGCTCTAAACGCAAATCTCCATTAAAATTTTTATAGTTTGATAAACCCAACCGAGCAAATTATGGCCATCAAAAAAGGTAGTATCGTTCGTGCCGTGCGAGAAAAATTGGAAAACAGTTTGGAAGCCCAAGCGAGCGATCGGCGCTTTTCCTCCTATATTTTTGAAACAAAAGGTGAAGTGATCGATCTTCGAGGCGATTATGCCTTTGTCAAATTCGGCAAAGTTCCAACGCCGAATATTTGGTTGCGGGTAGACCAACTCGAAGATTTTCAGTAACGAAATTTAGGGTGCGCGGTGCGCACCCGATCGCCCATCGTTTTTAAACATAAGATCGAACTAGCCACGGGTAGATATCAAATAAACTAATTTGCATAATTTCTGTCAAATCTAAAATCTAAAATCTAAAATCTAAAATCGAATGAGTAGCCTTTCAACCCGCGTTTCAATTATTGGTGCAGGCAAAGTCGGCAGTACCTTAGCTCAACGGATTGCTGAGAAAAATCTTGCCGATGTGGTGTTGCTAGATATTGTGGAAAATTGGCCGCAGGGAATTGCTTTAGATTTGATGCAAGCGAGGGCTGTGGAACGCCACAATCGCAAAATTATCGGTACTAACAATTACGCTGATACAGCAGGTTCAAACATCATCGCAATTGCCGCAGGAATTCCCCGCAAACCAGGTTTGAGTCGGGAAGATTTACTAAAAATAAATGCCCGGATTGTTACCGAAGCAGCTAAAGAAGCGATCGCCCATTCTCCCGATGCGATCGTCATGGTAATTACCAATCCCTTGGATGTAATGACTTATTTAGCTTGGGAAGCAACTAACTTACCTCCCCAGCGAGTTATGGGCATGGCAGGAGTTCTCGACTCTGCCCGCTTTCAAACTTTTATTGCTATGGAATTGGGGATTTCTACGGCGGAAATTCACGCAATTGTTATCGGTTCTCACGGGGATGCAATGGTGCCTTTACCTCGATATTCTACTGTCGGTGGCATCGCGATCGATCGCCTGATGGATGCCGATACGATCGATCGTTTGGTGCAGCGGACTCGCCACGGCGGAGCGGAAATAGTTAAATTAATGCAGACTTCTAGCGCTTATTTTGGGCCTGCATCTGCTGCTTGTTTGATGGTAGAATCGATTTTGTTAAATCAGTCGCGGATCTTGCCTTGCTGCGTTTACTTGCAAGGCGAATACGGCGTGAAAGATATCTTTTTGGGAACTCCTTCTCGGTTGGGATGTCAGGGAGTAGAACAAGTTTTGGAACTGGAGCTCAATGATGCCGAAAGAGATGCTTTGATGGAGTCTGCTACAGGCGTGCGCCAACATATTGCAGAAGCTAAAACAATAATCGGTAATTGACAGTTGACAGTTGACAATTCTGAAATGTCAATTCTTGGATAAATAATTGTTCGATCGCAGGTTGTCAATTTAAGTAATTATCAATTCAAGTAATAGAAGGTTGTCAATTGTAGGTTGTCAATCAAACAAAACTATCCGTGTATCCGTATCATCCCTGTCGTGCCGATCGGTAATTGGTAATTGGTAATCGGTTATTGACTTTACTGTGAAATGTGATAATCTAAATAATAACATCTTGTGAATTGGGCAGATCTTCCTAGATTTGCAGAAAATTTCGCTGATGTAGGACGCACGGTGTCCTTTGTCGCAGGTATGCAAAAAAATCTTTAAAACTCGTATTACTCAAAATTATTGGTTAAATTAGTTTTAACTATCACAATTTGAGATGCAGCGGTAATGAAGAGCGAATTCTCAAGAGCGAATAGAACAGTCGATCGCTGGGGATAAAAGCTGGGGATGAAAGGTGGGAATGAAAGTTCAAGATTAAAATTGCACTAGGGTGCTATCTACAATTTAACAGGCTTTGAGCGATCGAAACCAAGCTAAGCTGAAAAAAAAATTAACGCTGTTTTTCGGAAACTCATCGGAATGCAGAGCATATAATTTTAGCAGGTAGAGAAGGCGCTCCGAGATCGCTTTGAATAGCTTTTGCTAAAGTCGAGCTTGCAATCGCATTCGCTCGCAGCAGCTAACAACACTACCTAGCTTTAGCAAAACTAAAAAATTGTGATAATTCAAACAAAATAGCATAGCAAAAAAATGTCAAACTCAGTAAAATATTAAACGTTTAACATTTTACTAAGCTAAACAATAGAGCAACGCTCGAAAAACCAAGTAAATATACGTAACAACAAAGATCTTGAGGTTCTCAGAGCTTCGATCGAACATCCGGTATGCAGTCAGGGTAACTACTAAATGATAGAAAAACTAGAAAAGGAGCAAAATCTTCTTCCCATTGACCGAAATCGATTTTTAGATCGTCAGTCAGTACAATTTACCCGTACAGCAAATCGCAAAATAACTAAACAAATAACATATGTTTCATGAATACCTGTACCAAGAAGTAGTAAACCTCCGGCAGAAGCTAGCTCACTTAGAAAGAGAAATGCAGTCTCAAACTTGGTTCAAAAAGCTGCAAGCACTGATGGGAGTTATTAATAAAATTCGCGAATCCCTCGATCTAGAAACAATATTTAAAATCACGGCTACCGAAGTCCGGCAACTGTTAAATGCCGATCGAGTTGCCATCTACCGCTTCCTCCCGGACTCTGAATGGAATGACGGTGAAGTCGTATCGGAAGACGTACTGCCCCAATACAGCCCATCTTTAGGAACCAAAGTTCACGATCGTTGCTTCGGCGAACAATTTGCAGCCAACTACGCCAAAGGTTACGTTCAAGCAGTCAGCGACATTTATAGGGCCCGCTTGAGTCCGTGCCACCTCAAAATCCTCAGACGATTTCAAATTCGAGCCAACTTAGTCGTACCCCTACGCCAAGGGCAACACCTGTGGGGATTGCTGTGCATTCACCAGTGCGGCCAACCCCGCGATTGGCAGGAAGACGAAATCGAATTTGCCAAACAAGTCGGCGAACACTTAGCAATAGCCATCTCTCAAGCCGAATTGCACCTGCAAACCCAGAGACAACTAGCAGAAATCGAACGTTCGCAGCAGCAACTGCGGGAAAGCGAGCAAAAATACCACCAAATTCTCGACTCGATCGCGGATATGGTATTGGTCAAAGGCCCGCAGTCAAAAATCGTCTGGGCAAATCGATCGTTCCGCGACTATTACGGCATGAGTCAAGAAGAACTCCAAGGAATCATAGACGCACCTTTCGCCAATCCCGATTACACTCTCCAGTACGTCATAGATGACGCTTTTGTATTTGAAACCGGACAAACCCTGCAAATTCGTGAAGAACCGGCGATCCGCTACGACTCAGAAGTGCGGCTGTTCAGTACAGTCAAGACGCCGATCCGCAATGAAAATGGGGAAGTCGTCATGACTGTTGGCGTCTCCCGCGATATGACAGAACGCAAATTAGCAGAAGAAGCCGTCAAAGCTAGCGAAACCAAATATCGCAGTTTGGTAGAAACTTCTCAAGACATGATTTGGTCGGTCGATAAAATCGGACGTTACACCTTCGTCAACCCAGCAGTAAAAAACATTTACGGTTACGAACCAGAAGAAATGATCGGGCGATCTTTCTCCGACTTTATGGCACCCGAACAAAGGGAGAAAGATTTAAAAGCTTTCTCCCGCTTGCTAGATGGAGAAACTGTTTTTCAGCATGAAAGCGTGCAAATCGCCAAAGATGGCAGCTTCAAATATCTGATGTTCAATGCGATCGCTATTTATGACGACACGGGAAACATCCTCGGTACCACCGGCACGGCTACTGACATTACCGATCGCAAACTAGCAGAAGAGGCCCTGCAACGGGCAAATGCAGAACTAGAAATTAGAGTAGAAGAACGTACCGCCGAACTGCGACAAACTCTGGCAGCCCTCACCGCCAGTCAAACCAGGTTCCGGACGATCGCGGGCACCATCCCCGGAGCTCTGTTTCAGTTTTGCACTCGGGGCGGAGTTTCGCAAGTTGACTATATCAGCGATCGCGTTTTCGATATCACCGGCGTCACAGCCACAGAAATCATGCGAGACTTCAATAAATTGATTTCCCGCATTCACCCCGATGATTGGGAAAGTTACATTACCTCCGTCACTGAAGCCGTAACTAACCTCTCCCCCTGGCACTATGAAGGGCGAGTTATCAAGCCCGACGGCGAGATCCGTTGGTGGCAGGGCGACTCCATGCCCACTGCTAGCGAAAACGGCGAAATCGTATTTTGCGGTGTCGTATTGGATATTACCGATCGCAAAAAAGCTGAAACCGCCATCCGCGAAAGCCAGCGGCAGCTAAAAGCAGCCCAGAGACTCGCCCATGTCGGCAACTGGGAACTCGATCCAGCCACCGGAACAGTCATTTGGTCTGAGGAACTTTTCCGCATCTTCGGACTCGAACCAGCAGCCCTTGCACCCAACCGAGAACAGCAATCCGCTGCAATCCATCCAGAAGACTTAGAATTGTGGCACACTGAAGTGCAGCGGGGGATTGACTTCGGTATTCCCTTCGATTTTGACTTGCGCTTGTACCGTCCCGACGGTACTCTTCGACACATCAACGCCTTGGGCCAGGTAGAAAGCGATGCTGCTGGAAAGGTAGTTAAGCTGTTCGGTACGGCAATGGACATTACAGATCGCAAAAACGCCGAAGCAGCCCTGCGACAAGCAGCAGCCGAGTTAGAAGATAGAGTAGCCGATCGCACTACCGAATTGCGGCAAGCTGTCGCCCAGCTAGAACAAGAAATTAGCGATCGCAAACAGGCAGAAGCAGAACTGCAACAAGCCCAAAAGTTTATGGAATCCGTACTCAATACTTTACCAGTAGGAGTAGTTGCCAAAGAAGTAGAAGAATTGCGGTTTGTACTTTGGAATCCGGCCGCAGAACAGTTGCTGGGTTTCCCCGCTGCCGAAGTTTTGGGCAAAAATGATTATGACTTTTTCCCCAGAGAACAAGCCGACTTTTTCACCACCAAAGATCGGGAAGTGCTCGCCAGCGGTCAAATTCTCGACATTCCTGAAGAACTGATTCAAAATGGTGCAGGCGAAACTCGCATATTTCATACTAAGAAAACGGCAATTCTCGATTTAGAAGGCAATCCCCAATATTTATTGGCAATTACCGAAGACGTTACCGATCGCAAGCGGGGAGAACTGGCTTTGAGGGAATCGGAAGCCTTACTCAGACAGCAGGCCGATCGAGAAAAACTGCTCAATATCCTCACCACTCAAATCCGCAATTCTCTCGATTTTGACAGCATCATTACTGTTGCAGTCAAACAAATTCACGGTTTCATGCAGGTCGATCGGTGCAGTTTTGCCCGGTATCGCGACAGCGGAGAAGATATTTTTTGGGAAATTATTCAAGAATCTCGCAGTCTTGAACTTCCCGATTTAATCGGCTGCTATCCGGCTGCTAATTTCGGCGATCTCGGACAGCAGCTATTGCGTTTAGAAATCCTGCAAGTAAATGATATCGAACAAATTTCAGATGCTGTTTGTCAGCAAACCATTCGTTCTATGGGCGGTAAATCTGTATTGGTAATTCCGGTGCAGGCACTTTCAGGAACCTTCAGTGCGATTAGCTGTTCTCACAGCATTGCCGTGCGGCATTGGACTGACAGTGAAGTAGAATTACTGCAAGCAATTACCGTTCAATTGGCGATCGCCCTCAATCAAGCCGATCTTTACGCCCAAACTGACAACAAAGCCCGCGAATTAGAACAAACTTTACAGCAGCTAACTCGCACTCAATCTCAATTAGTGCAAAGCGAAAAAATGTCATCTCTCGGTCAGTTAGTAGCAGGAGTCGCTCACGAAATTAACAACCCAGTTAATTTTATTTATGGCAATCTCACCCACGCTAACGAATACACTCAAGATTTGCTCCACTTGATCGAACTTTACCAAAATCACTATCCCGAACCAGTGCCGGAGGTTCGAGAAGAAATCGAAAATATTGAACTAGATTTTCTGGTCGAAGATTTGCCTAAATTGCTGTCTTCCATGAAAGTTGGTGCCGATCGAATTCAACAAATTGTGGCTTCTCTCCGAACTTTTTCCCGCATGGATGAAGCGGAAATGAAAGCAGTTAATATTCACGACGGCATCGACAGTACCTTGATGATTTTGCAGCACCGCTTGAAGGCAAAACACGATCGACCGGAGATTCAGGTAATTAAAGAATACGGTCAATTGCCGTTAATCGAATGTTATGCCGGTCAGTTGAATCAAGTATTTATGAATATCTTAAGTAATGCTTTGGATGCTTTGGAAGAACGGGACGGACGGCGTTCTCTTGAGGAAATTAGGGAACATCCCAGCCACATCCGGATCTGTACGGAAATTCCCCATCGAGATCGGGTAATTATTCGGATTTCTGACAACGGTCCCGGTGTATCGGAGGCTGTCAGAAATCGGCTTTTTGACCCGTTTTTTACGACGAAACCTGTTGGTAAAGGTACGGGAATGGGTTTGTCAATTAGCTATCAAATTATTACAGAACGGCACGGCGGCAAACTTTACTGTAATTCTGCGTTGGGTGCTGGTACAGAATTTACGATCGAAATTCCGCTAAAGGCTAATTAACGCAAGTTATTAAGTACACTTGCCGATCGAACAATCCCCTCAAGGACACGGCAGTGCCGTGTCCCTACCTGCGATCTCTGTTACTTCACCTGCATGAAAATCGTAATCGATCGAACCTGATACCAATTTTAAAAAAGAATGCAACAGTGTTCTTGTCCCCCCCCTTTATAAGGGGGGGTTAGGGGGGGTCAAGGATTGTAGCAGACTTTTAGAGAACTGGTATGAGATTAAAACCTTCTCCTAGAAGCACAGACACTAACTGTCAATTGTCAATTGTCAATTGTCAATTGTCAACTCTCAACTCTCTACTCTCAACTGTTTCTACCAGCAGCCAACCACCGGAAAAATTCAATTTCCCCCATACTGTTAGAGGTGTTTCTGTTTCGCAAAGCTCTAAAAATTGGTTGACTTCCGAGTGCAAAGTTACCAATTTCCAAGTTTTTGATCCTTCTAAAGTCAGCGTCCAATCTTGCGGGCCGAGACGGCAGAAAATCCCGGAAAATTGACTGTTTGTCTTGGCTGTTCGATCGATTAATTTCTCTACTAATAACGGACACTCGCCACTTGTAGGATAAGTTTCAGGCCGATCGAGATAATATTGCTGCCACTCCAACCAGTCCGATCGATCGGGTGTCAAATTAAATAAAGGAATCACTGCCGCCCTCGCATCCGGATCTTTCAACAAAGCCTCTTGCAAAACTCTTACGGGTAATTCTCGCGGCTGACATCCCCGCTGCACGCACAAAGCCGCCGCCATTCCCGCCGCTTGTCCGATATTCATTACTGTCGGTTGCAAGCGAGTCGCACCGTTAGCAATATGAGATACAGAAATGTTTTTTTCGCATACTAATAATCCGTCGGTACTCTCAGGAATTAGCGCCCTGTAAGGAATCGTAAAAGGGGTTCCAGTCCACCGCCCGCCCCAGCGAATAGATTTCGGTTTTAAGGGAATGTCGCCGCTAGGATAGTGGTGATCGTTGGCATAGTTGCCGATCGCAATTGCTTCGCAAATTCCCTCAGAATTTATGGGCAACTTTGCTGCTTTTCCACCGTCAAACGGCAAAATATCTTGTTCGATAATTGTTTTGATTCCCCGCAAGCGGCGGCTTTCTCGATAGTAAGGATGTAAGGCGAAGGAAGAAGGAAGAAGGAAGAAGGAAGAAGGAAGAGGGAAGAAGGAAGAAGGAAGAAAAAATAAAGAAGCAGGAAGAGAGGAATCAGTTTGTTGATTTTTGCTCTGTGCAATGGGGAAAATATTTTCGGCTAAGCCGTAGCGGGGGCCGAGTTGGGTTTGAATGTGGCGGGCGAAACTTTGAGAGTGCCAGAGGCTTTCTTGGAGGAATTCTTGTTTTGATGAATCGGATGCAATTAATCGATCGACTCCTTCACCGTAATCATTACCTCGAATCGGCCAATTAATCATCAACAATCCCCCCGGTAAGCGGCCGTAATTGAGAAATTGCTCCGGAGTGTAATTATCCCACGCACCAGTAAATCGATCGGGAAAATCGATCGGTGGCGGGGGAATTAATGGTGCTGTTGCTCCTTCACCAAAATCCTGCATAATTGTTACCCAAGTCGGAGCTTGTACTGGATATTTTTGCGTTAGATCGTTAGCAGCAAGCGGTGCACTAGGTTCTCCCCATTCAGCTTGAAATTCCCAACCCCAGCGGTGTCCGACTTCAGCAAAAGCTAGTAAATCTCCCAATTCCGTAGCATCTAAAATGATTTTTGCCCGTACTGTAAAATCTGGAAACTCGACACCAACAACGCGATCGGCCTCTATTATTACATCTTGAACTATTTGTCCAGCAATCCATTGCAAATTCGGCAAACTCTTCACCCAATCAGCAAAAATTGCTGCACCGATGCGAGGATCGTAAGTAAAAAAACTTACCCAACCCCAATCCAAACCACCGGGCTGTCGCTGCTGGAGATCCCTCAGAAACGCGCCCCACAAACCAGTTTGAAAAGCTGCTAATTCGTTACCGTCGGGGGCTGCAACGCCTGCGGAAGTAAGCATTCCCCCCAACCAGGGAAATTCGCTAACCAAAATCGTTTTGGCACCGCAGCGGGCAGCTTGTACGGCGGCGGCAGTACCGCCAGTACCGCCGCCGACTACTAAAACATCGGCTGTTATGATAGAGGACATAACGATTTTAGAATTGAGTCAAATGAAACTTCAGTCTATACTAATCAGTACAATTTATGTCGCAGGGTTATGCGTCTCGCTCCCCGCTAAAGCAGAGATTGAAACTCGCAATGCCTATTGTAAATACTACCCAAACGGATCTAACATCGCTCGGGTATCTATGCCTTGTAAAATTTCTTCCGATGTAGAAGTTTTAGATGTTACGATCGATTGGCAGGATGGAGGACGCGAAATCTTTAAAAACGATACCGGTGCCGCATTTATTTATAGAGACACTCGGGGTGGTGAAGTTTTTAAGAGGCTCGGACTTTACGATCCTGATGGTGGGTTTGAGGCTGTGAGCGATCGAGCGTATAAGATGGAAAGTGGTACTATTTACATTTGGTGGAAAAAATAGTATTTAATGTGATTTTTGTCAGTAAAACGCACGACGCATCAAAAAACAGGAAAATAGGGGAACAACGCCGATCGATTTGCTCGTCTTACAATAAGCTTGTTATTAATTATCAAAAAAGCGATCGTTGAAAATGGAAAAAGGTTTTATTTTATGGTTTACCGGTCTTAGCGGTTCCGGAAAGACAACTATCAGCAACGCACTAGAACCAGAGTTAAAAGCTAGAGGCTGTAAAGTAGAAATATTAGATGGCGA
>JBOFTL010000901.1:0-4924 GCA_051652045.1 Microcoleus sp.
TTTTAGCAACTTCAAGTTCGATCTGGCGATCGGCCATGCTAGCTTTAGCGGTAACGGGCAGCATTTGAGGTGATGCTAATGCTGTCGGAGATTGTGCGGCCAAAATACCAGTACCAACATTCGCAATCGGCAGTCCAGAGGCACATCCCAGCAAACAAACACCCAACCCAATGCCCAGCAAATTAGCAAATAAATTCATATAGATTTTAGATTTTAGATTGGTAATCGGTAATTGGTAATCGGTAATTGGTAATTGGTAATTGGTAATTGGTAATTGGTAATTGGAATTATCAATTGTCAATTGTCAACTCTTCCTTCTTCCTTCTTCCTTCTTCTTCCTTCTTCCTTCTTCCTTCTTCCTTCTTCCTTCTTCCTTCTTCCTTCTTCCTTCTTCCTTCTTCCTTCTTTATGCTTCACGCATTACGTAGCCGACACCGCGTACTGTCTGGATCAACCGCTTTTCGCCTTCATCTTCAACCTTGAGGCGCAAATAGCGGATGTAAACCTCAATCACGTTTGACTCTCCCAAAAAGTCGTAACCCCAAACATTTTCCAAAATTTGTTCGCGAGTCAAAACTTCCCGAGGGTGTTCCATCAAATACTTTAACAGTTCAAATTCTTTCATCGTCAGGTCGATCGTCCGTCCGTTGCGTTCGGCCCGTCTTGTCGCCAAATCTAAAACTAAATCGCCAAATCTTAATTGTTCGCTGCTGTAGTTATCCGGCTGCAAATACAAACGCACCAACTGCAAAAACTCATCAGTACGGTACGGTTTGAGAAAATAATCATCGGCCCCAGCTTCCAAACACGCCACGCGATCGTCCACAGTATCGCGACCGATTAATAGTAGCACCGGTACCCGATTGCCACTACTTCTGAGGTGAGAACACAGGGACAGTCCCGACTCTCCCCCCAACACCCGGTCAATTATAATCAAAGCTGGCTGCAATTGTCGGACTAAATTTTCGCCGGCGGCGGTGTTAGCAGCTACCACAGGTTCGTAGCCGGAGGATTTCAAGTCAGTGCTCAAGTATCCAGCGAGAACTTCGTCTGTTTCAACCAGCAGGACGCAGGGATTGCGATCGACAGTTAGTGCAGCCATTGAATTGACCCGGTGAAGACTATAACTGTTTTAGCACGTTTGAGGTCAGTTGAGAGTTGATAGTTGATAGTTGAGAATTGTAGTGCGAGCGTCCTCGCTCGCGATCGATTGATAGTCGATCGATTGAGAATTGTAGTGCGAGCGTCCTCGCTCGCGATCGATTGAGAATTGTAGTGCGAGCGTCCTCGCTCGCGATCGATTGAGAGTTGATAGTTGTAGTGCGAGCGTCGGGAGCTCGCTCGCGATTGAGAGTTGATAGTTGATAGCGAATTGGGGCAAGTATGAGTTGTAGGGTACGTCGCCACCGATCGTGCCAAACAAAAATCGATCGTATAATAGCGACGCACCTTACGGTTGAAAGTTTAGGGTTGACAGTTGTCGTTTTAGCAATCTTTAATCTTCAATCTTCAATTGAAAATATAATTAGCAATCTTCAATCTAAAATCTAAAATCTAAAATCCAAAATCGAAAATCCCATGACTGTCATAGTATTCGGAAGTATTAATATCGACCTGGCAGCTAAAACGCCTCGGCTGCCACAACCGGGAGAAACTGTAATTGGCAGCAATTTCTGCACTAGCGGCGGCGGTAAAGGAGCAAATCAAGCTGTTGCTGCTGCCCGTCTCGGTATACCAACTCATCTTATCGGTAGAGTTGGCAGAGATCGATTTGCTGAAGAATTATTCACAAATTTACAATCTTATGGATTAAACACAGACAATGTATCGATCGACATTGATACTAATTCAGGAATTGCCATTATCGCAGTAGATGAGTGCGGTCAAAATAATATTATCGTGATTCCCGGTGCTAATAATAATGTTGGTGAAACCGAGATCGATCGCCTGAAAAAATTGCTGCCCGGTGCTACATCTTTGCTGTTGCAGTTAGAAATTCCCCTGTCGGTAGTGCAGCAAGCTGCGAAGGCCGCCCGCGAAGTGGGGGTACGAACGATTCTCGATCCGGCACCGGCTCGATCGGACTTGCCGATCGAACTTTATTCGCTTATCGACATCATAACACCCAATGAAGTTGAAGCAGGTCAGTTAGTCGGATTTCCGGTAAATGACGCTGAAACTGCGATGTTAGCTGGCAAACAATTGCAACTGTACGGTGTCAAAAATGCGATCGTCAAATTGGGTGCAAAAGGTGCTGTTTGTGTTACTGAAAGTGCCAGTTTTTTTGTTCCGGCTTTTACGGTGGAAACAGTCGATACTGTGGCGGCTGGCGATGCTTTTAACGGCGGATTGGCCTCCGGATTAGATGTAGGTTTATCTTTGCCGGAAGCGGTGGTGTGGGGGGCGGCAGCAGGTGCTTTGTGCGCGACTCAAATAGGGGCGCAAACTGCTATGCCCGATCGATCCACGTTTGATGCTTTTTTGCAAGCGCAAAACGATTTTAGATTTTAGATTTTAGATTTTAGATTGTCAAATTGAGAGATTGGGAGATTGTCAGATTGTCAAATTGAGAGATTGGGAGATTGTCAGATTGTCAAATTGAGAGATTGAGAGATTGGGAGATTGTCAGATTGGCAGATTGTCAGATTGGCAGATTTGTTTGCTCTTGACATTGTAGTATTCATGTAATACAATATTAATGTAGCTGCCGATCGCCCTGGGAGGTTGAGTTGTGACCGATGCTAATTTTTCCAACAATTTCAACTTAATATTGCCTGCGGGAACCCAAGTTGTCACAAAAATTGATGTCAAAAACCCTGGGGGCGATCGCTCTTGGAAGCAAGGCGCAGTAGGAGTTATTGTCAAATCTCCTACAGACAATTCCCACGCTTATTCAGTCAAACTTCCCGACGGCACTCAAGTTAGTTTGCGCAGGCACGAAATCAGCATTCGCAAGCAGTTTCAGAGTGAAGGATTGCAGCCGAGAGGCGATTTTTTAGCAGAATATAATTTGTACGATTTCGTTATTTACCGCTGCATTGTCGGATCGAGAGCTTTCGGTTTAGATGACGAGCGATCGGATACAGATAGACGGGGGATTTACCAGCCGCCGGCAATGCTTCACTGGTCGCTTTACGGCGTACCAGAACAGTTGGAAAACAAGGAAAATCAAGAGTGTTATTGGGAACTGCAAAAGTTTTTGGTTTTGGCATTAAAAGCTAATCCCAACGTGTTAGAGTGTTTGTATACACCCTTAATAGAAACCCTGTCCCCTGTAGCCGAAGAATTGCTAGCTTTACGGGAAATGTTTCTCTCTCAATTGGTTTATCAAACTTACAACAGTTACGTTTTATCTCAATTCAAAAAAATGGAGCAAGACCTGCGCAATACTGGAGATATCCGCTGGAAGCACGCGATGCACTTAATCCGCTTGTTGCTGTCGGGAATTACAGTGTTGAAAGAGGGTTTTGTACCCGTGCGAGTGGAAAATTATCGATCGCAACTTTTATCGATCCGCAATCGAGAAATGTCTTGGGAAGAGGTGAATCGGTGGCGGTTGAGTTTGCATCAAAAATTCGATCGGGCTTTTTCTGAAACTAAATTGCCGGAACGCCCTAATTACGATCGGGCAAATCAATTCTTGATTAAAGCACGCCGATTGGTAGTTGATAGTTGAGAGTTGATAGGTAGGGGCGGTGCCCCCGTGCCCGCCCTCTTATTTGATAGTTGAGAGTTGATAGTTGAGAGTCGATCTTGTGTCCGATGTAGATATTTGTAGGGGTGAAGCATTCGGGCGATAATCTCTGTTATACATTTCAGGATTTATACCCGAATGCTTCACCCTGACCCCACAAATCAATTATATATACCTATAGTTTATGTAGGGTACGCAATGCGCACCTTACTGATATAAACAGTAGTTTCTGTAAAGAAAGAAATGCGCACTTTATCGCTATAAAAAGTTAGTTGACAGTTGACAATTGCACCTTTATATAAGTAAAAATTGCGATGATAAATTATCCATCTCAGTTAATTGAAGTTCTTGCCGATCGACCTTATCCCCTGCTATTTGCTACAATTAGTGGTGCGCATTTGTACGGCTTTCCTTCAGCAGATTCTGATTTCGATTTGCGAGGCGTTCATATTTTGCCGCTACCGGAAGTAATCGGATTGATTGTGGGACGGGAAACAATCGAAGTTTCTGAATTGCGGGAAGGACTGGAAATAGATTTAGTCACTCACGATATTAAGAAATTTTTCGATCTGATGTTGAAGCGCAACGGTTATGTATTGGAACAGCTTTATTCGCCTCTAATAGTTTACACGACAAAAGAACATGAGGAATTAAAGGCGATCGCCCTTAACTGCATCACCAAACACCACAGCCATCATTATCTCGGTTTTGCGCAAAATCAGTGGAGATTGTTTGAGAAAGAACGCCCGCGACGGGTGAAGCCACTGCTGTACGTTTTCCGGGTATTGCTGACGGGAATTCACTTGATGCAGTCGGGTAAAATTGAGGCAAATTTAGTGCAATTAAACGAAGAGTTTCAGTTACCGTATATTCCCGATTTAATTTCTCGCAAGTTAGCGGGTGCGGAAAAATCTGTGCTGGAAGATGCAGATGTGGAATTTTATCAGCAAGAGCGCGATCGACTGATTAATCTGTTAGAATCAGCTAGTGTTACAAGTCATTTGCCGTCAAATCCTAGTGCGAAATCTGCTCTCAGCGACTTGTTAGTAAGGGTAAGGATGGCATCTGTGGAAATAGGTAATAATTGAGGGCGATCGATTTAACAAAACTCAGGCTGTTCTGGGAATATAATATCAAATTCTGGCTGACTATTCCCTCGATCGTCTCTCCCCTCTCTCTGTAATCTCTGCGCACTCTGCGTTTAACGATCGATATGATATTTAATGATAC
>JBOFTL010000902.1:0-4191 GCA_051652045.1 Microcoleus sp.
CTATCGCGGGCGGCCCAACCTCTGAATAATTAAATAAATCCGATCTTTCTAAATACGGTAGAGACATATTTAAGAAAGCATTACAATAGATCGAAACCGAGTTGCGGGTTCCCAACATGAGCTATTGCCTCAATCCCCATTGCCCGAAGCCGCAAAATCCTGACTCAACAATATGTTGTCTTGCTTGCGGTTCACAACTGTTGCTCAAAAATCGCTACCGCCCCCTTCAACCCATCGGTGAGGGAAGTTTCGGCAGAACTTTTTTAGCCATAGATGAGGATAGGCTGCAAACTCGCTGTGCTATCAAACAATTTTTGCCGCACGTTACAGGAACAGCCGAATTAAACAAGGCAACTATACTATTTAAACAAGAAGCTCAGCGGCTTTGCGATTTGGGACAACACCCGCAAATTCCTACTTTGTTGGCTTCTTTTGAGCAAGATAATCACCTCTATCTCGTGGAAGAGTTAATTGAGGGAAATAATTTGTTGCAAGAGTTGCATCAGTATGGGGCTTTTAGTGAGGAACAAATTTGGGAATTGTTGGTAAATTTATTACCTGTTTTGCAATTCATTCACGAACAGCAGGTGGTTCATCGGGATATTAAGCCGGAAAATATTCTGCGTAGAACCCCTCCACCCACCCCCGATCGAGGGGGGGCTAAGAGGGGGCAAATTTCTTACTCCGAAACAAGAGCTAATAGCAGTCAAATTCCTTACAATGGGGGGGCTAATATCGGTCAAACTTCTTATCAAAAAGGGGTTAATGTTGCTCAACTTCCAGAGCGAGGAGGAGCTAAGATTGCTAAATCTTCGGCTCGATCGAGCGCTAAAAAAAGTGTCACGATCGCTCAATCTCCTCCTTCCTCTCGAGGGGCGAGAGGCGGTCAATTAGTATTAGTAGATTTTGGAGTTGCCAAGCAAATTAGCGGTATTTTCGAGCAGAAAACAGGGACGATCGCTGGCACGGCAGGTTATGCGCCGATCGAACAAATTCGAGGCGGTAAAGCTTATCCGGCGAGCGATCTTTACAGTTTGGGCGTTACTTGCATTCACTTGTTAACTGGGGCGGAACTGAGTGATTTATTCGATCCGATCGAGGGTGAATGGATTTGGCTTTCTTACCTGGCAAAACAAGGTATTAAAGTTAGCAATAGCTTAGCATTAATTCTCGACAAGTTGCTCAAAGATTGTGTAAAAGAACGCGCTCAATCAGCGGCGATCGTCCTGCAAGAATTAGCTGAATGCGGTCGATATCCCAGCTCTCAAGTGTTTTCCAATTGTACCTCCCATAATTTAAAGTATAACACGGCCAGCGCAATTTATGTTGCCAACTTAACTCACCATATTAATAGTAAGCCAACAGCTAGCAATCTTAACTCGATCGCCCACAAATGGCAGTGCGATCGCGCGCTAAAATGTCATGCAGTCGCAGTTAACGCAATTGCAATTAACCCTCAAGGCAACATTCTAGTTACCGCCAGCGACGACAAAACAATTAAACTGTGGAACCTGCAAACAGGTAAATTAATCCATACATTTTTCGGTCACTCAGCGCCCGTTAATGCTGTTGCTATCAGCCCCGATGGCAGAATGTTAGTTAGCGGCAGTCTCGATCGCAAAGTCATTGAATGGAAGCTCGATCGAGAAGAGATGATTCGCGAATTTTACAGCGATTTTGGTTCCCCTTACAGTCACCGATACGGTGGCGTACATTCGGTAGCTTTTAGCTGCGACGGCGGTGCAATTGCTAGCGCTAGCGGTGACAAAACAATTAAAATTTGGAACCAACGCAACGGACAATTAGTGCAAAAACTTGCGGGCCATTCAAGCAAAGTTTTATCTGTTTGTTTTCGCCCTCAAAGCACGATTTTTGCTAGCGGTAGTGCGGATAAAACTATTAAGATTTGGCGCGTCGGGATTCAGGATAATATTCGCACTCTTAACGGGCATTCAGACGGCGTTTGTAGCGTTGAATTCAGTCAAGATGGCAAAACTATTGTCAGCGGCAGCGGCGACTCTACTATTAAGTTGTGGAATGCAGAAACGGGAGAAGTAATTCATACTTTTACCGGGCATTCCGATGCAGTTATTTCAGTAGCAATTAGTCCCGATCGCGCAACTGTTGCTAGTGGCAGTTTGGATGGTACTGTGAAACTTTGGAACATCGAGAATGGGGAATTATTGTGCTCGATTACTGGTCGCAATCCCGTAGCTTTTAGCCCTGACAGTCAAACTTTAGTAACTGGGGGGGAGAGGGGGGAAATTTACATTTGGCAGGTTTCTGTTTAAGATTTAGTTCATTTGTCAGAAACCGGGTTTTTGGCAAATATAGCGGTTCTCACAAAGATACAGCAGTCGCGTTATCATTCTTTATATTTATTCGCAAAACTTATCAATCTGGGCAAATCGTGACTGCGAACCCAAAATAATTAATAATTATTCTCAATAAGTTAACGATTTTTGTGCGTTTGAGAGCTTGACTAAAAAAAGTAGTTTTGATATCATAAAAATATTTTGTATGATTGAGGCATGGCTTAACTTAAATTGTCTCTTAAATGGTTTTCAGGCGGACACTCTCGCACCTCAAAAAAGGTAGGTGTGAAAATACCGCTCGATCGCACTACCGAAATCTACCAAGGTGGCTCGAATTGGGCAAGATAATGCAGATACTGCTCTAGTTTAGCTCGATCGCCCTTCAACAAACTGCTAGCCCAAGAATGCAAATTTAGTTGCGATCGTACTTCCTGAAATGCTGAAATCTGCGCATCATTATTTACAGAAAACACGCCTGCTTCAAATCCAGTAGACTTGAGACTGCTAACAGTTTCCTCCGCATTTTCTACCCGCAATTGACGCCCCATCCAAAACGGCTGACAGGAATATTTGCCGATCGCAATTCCTGCTACTAATACACCTGCATCTTCTCCAACTGCCGAAAATTCCTGCAATATATATTTTAAGGAAGTCAGTTTTTCACTATTTGTTAGCTGCTCCGGTGTAAACTTAACAATGATGATTTGTAAGGTTGTCGATGGTTTGGGCGATCGTAGATGATTAACTGAATTAACTGGTTGCTCAAAATTAGGCTTGACGATTTGCGGTGTTTCAATCTTGATGTCTTCTTTTTGTACTTCGACAAAATTGACAGTTCGATCGAAACTATTCTTTTCTACTTTCTTTGCTATTTCCGGCGTCTCAGTCTCGATTGCTTCTGTTGTGATTTGTGTTATTGTTTCTGTGGTGATTTCTGTTGCGATCTCGGTTGTTACTTCTACATCGATCGGGCGATCGAACTCATCTGATTCATTTTCCGATATTTCAAGATCGACTTTTCTAGCCAGCGATTCCCCATCCAACAGCTTCGCATTCTCGACAATAATTTGAAATTGGTCTTCGCGCTTGTCTATTTTACCCTCAATTAACAAGATAGCATTATCAACTATTAAAGCTCCTATTTTTTCAAAAGTATCGGGAAACACGACAGCTTCGCATTTACCCGTCAAATCTTCTATTTGCAAGATTGCCATCCGCCTGCTATCTTTCTTGGTGACTACAGGTTTAATCGAGGCGATCGTAATAATTACCGATACTTTTCCTTTTTTCGCCTCCAACTCACCAATCGTTACAACATCTTTATCTTGATAGATCTGCAGCAAACTTTTTAGCGGATGTTCTGATACGTAAAAACCCAACAATTCTTTTTCTGATTGCAATTTGGTTTGAACGTCAAAATCCGGGCAATCCTTCAATTGAGGAGCAGAATCGTAGGTATTTGCAGCACTTCCAAAACCCGTTCCACCCATAAAATCGAAAAGATTTCCCTGACCGCTTTCTCGATCTTTTTTGCGATCGCTAGCCCATTTCATTACTGATTCTAAAGCATTGCTTAATTTCTTGCGATTCTTATCAATTTTATCAAAAGCCCCGCAATTAATTAAAGCTTCTAAAGCGCGTTTGTTAACAGATTGAAGGTTAACGCGATCGCAAAAATCCGGCAGTGATTTAAATTTACCGCCTTCTTGCCGCGCCGCCAAAATATTTTCAATTGCGCCCTCTCCGATATTTTTCACCGCCGAAAGCCCGAACATAATTTTATCTTTAGCTTCTCTTGTCCCCTTTTTCGGTCGCGGTGTAAAATTAACTTCCGAACTGTTAACATCCGGCGGTTCTACCTCGATACCGAGTTTCA
>JBOFTL010000903.1:0-4134 GCA_051652045.1 Microcoleus sp.
AAATCGTACAATTTTTGACTCAATTAGGAGAAACTCCCGTCTTTTGTTCCCTAGATTTTTCTGCTCAAACGATTCTGAATCATTTAGAAACCTTGTTGCAGGATCGAAATCCTCCGATTCAGGCGGCAGCGCTATATGCGATCGCGCAATTAGATTTCGATCGCAGTCAAAATCTCGCGCGGAATTTACAACAAGAATCTCAGCCGGATTTTGTCAGAGAAATTGTCAAACAAATTCTATCTTTAACAACGGGAAATCCTCCTCTAAAGGCATTTCCAAGATTAGAGAAAGTAGTGTATTTATTTAACAGCGATTTCTTCCACCGAATGCGGAGTGAAACGCTGCTAACCCTGGCCGATCGAGCCCAAGTGAGAACCTATGCCAGCGGTGATGAAATTACCGAAGCGGGCGATACCTGTCGGGAATTATTACTTTTAATTGAAGGTGATGCCAAGATTAACTATCAAACCGGAAACGAGACTCGCGTAGAACGCCTGCATCCCGGACAAACGCTCGATGAATTAGAAGTTTTAGCGCACAGTAAAACGGAGAATACGATCGTTGCAGACAGCGAAAAGACTCGGATTTTAGCAATTTCCGTCGATACATTCGACGATTTACTCGATAATGACCCGGATTTTGCGCGACGGGTTTTGGAGTTGGAAAGCCGACAATTACAGCGATTCGTGCGATCGGTTCAATGACTTTAAGGAAAATTTATAAATCAGGTTTGCTGTTTGTAGTTGCGCTTTAGCGCCGGCGAAGACAGTATAACTACGAAATTTGTGTTGGGATTTTGCGGTTTGTAGTTGAGACTTGCCGGCGCTGAAGCGCAACTACAAACTTTGTGCTCAACTAATGCTCAACACCCAAGTACCTAAATAACGCAATAATGGAACATCTCCAGGAGTGCGGATGCGAACGTTAAAATGATACATTCCTCCCGGACTTGGGTTTTTGACATTAGAAAGCACAACTTCAACATTGCTACCGGCAGGAATCGGATCTTTAGGATAAATTTCTATGAAACGGTTTTCCTTATCCCAAATTACTTCTTGCAGTTCGATACTTTTGTCTTTGACGCGAACTTTAATGTCTTTTTCATCGAATTCGCCTTTGTAGTAATCTGGATAGGTAATGTTAATTTGGGCGATCGCCAGACTTACTTTTTTAGAAGGAATTCTCAGCCGGTACCTGTCGCCATTCATCCCCGGCGTGCCGTAATCCAAACGGTAGTTTAACTGATTGGCTCGCTCGGGTCCGCCAAAAATCGTGAATCCCGGCATTGATTGGGCTAAACCGATCGCGGGTAAGCCTGTCAGCAAGCAACCTGTAACCGCTAGTGCCGAAAATAACCGTCGCATAACAACTCCTCAATTAAAATGTAGGTGAAACTTAAATATCGATCGCCCGAAATTTGCTATTTCGCCTCTAATATTACCGAATATTTCAGCAACTTGTTGGGTGCGATCGATCGCTGGCTCAAAGCGATATATTTTTGTCGCAATATTGACAACTGACATTCCAAATACAGAATTAACTGGCCAGGTATTGTACCATACTCTGCCACAAACCTAATAGTTTAGCAAATTTGAATCTATAAGACAAGTTAAAGAACCGACTCTAATTTTGGGGATCGGATTTAGTATCAACGTGAGAAGTTTAAGGCGGCTCCTCAAACGTACGAGCTAGCTAAAGTCAAGGAGAGTGTATGAAATTAGCGATCGCTAAAGAAGTTGAAGCAGGTGAACGCCGGGTGGCTTTAGTCCCCGATGCTGTCGCCCGCTTGGTAAAGCAGGGCGTTGAAGTGTGGGTTGAAGCTGGTGCGGGCGCAAAATCCTTTTTCTCGGATCTCGCCTACGAGGAAGTAGGAGCAAAAATTATAGCGGATACCGCCGCGCTGTGGGGCCAAGCCGATGTCGTCGTGAAAATCGGAGCCCTGCAAGACACAGAAGTGTATCAGCTTCGGGAAGGAGGGGTTTTCATCGGATTTTTGAATCCTCTGGCAAATCCGGCTTTGGTGCAGCGGTTGGCCGATCGCCATGTTACCGCATTCAGCATGGAAATGATTCCGCGCACCAGTCGCGCTCAAAGCATGGATGCACTGTCATCTCAAGCTAACGTCGCCGGCTACAAAGCGGTACTCATCGCAGCAGCAGCATTGCCGAAATATTTCCCGATGCTGACAACGGCGGCAGGTACGATTCGCCCCGCGAAAGTCTTGGTAATGGGTGCAGGCGTTGCGGGCTTGCAAGCGATCGCGACTGCACGCCGTTTGGGTGCTGTAGTGGAAGCCTTCGACATCCGCCCGGATACCAAAGAACAAGTGCAAAGTTTGGGTGCAAAATTTGTTGATGTTGAATTAAAGGAAGAAACAGTAGCAACAGGCGGCTATGCAAAAGAGTTATCAGAAGCTGCTAAAGAACACACCCGTCAAGTCCTTACCCAACATATCAGCACTACTGATGCAGTAATTACAACAGCCCGAGTTCCCGGTAAAAAAGCGCCAGTTTTAGTTACTAGAGAAATGGTTTCTCAAATGAAACCAGGCTCGGTAATTGTTGACTTGGCGGCAGACCAAGGCGGTAATTGCGAGTGTACGGAACCGGGTAAAGAGGTTGAATGGAACGGCGTTAATGTAATCGGTACGATTAATTTGCCATCTTCGATGCCTGTCCATGCTAGTGAAACTTACTCGAAGAATATCTTAGCTTTACTTCAGTTAATGGTGAAAGACAAGGAACTGAATTTGAATTTTGAGGACGATATTATTGCTGGTGCTTGCGTTGCGCGCAACGGTGAAATTAGCAGTGATGCAGTTCGCAATGCTTTGATATCTCAGGCTTCAGTCCTCAAAAGTTCGTAGTAAAGACTTCAGTCTTTAAAAGCAGAGTAATTCGCGATCGCGAATTAAAGAAGGACTAAAGTCCTTACTACAAACCTAATAACCAATTACCCATTACCAATTGTCATGACCGAAGGATTGATTGCAGGTTTAGTGGTGTTTACTCTAGCGTCTTTTGTGGGATTTGAAGTAATTAATAAAGTTCCGCCGACGCTGCACACACCTTTGATGTCTGGCTCGAATGCAATTTCTGGAATTGCGGTTTTAGGTGCAATTCTGATTTCCGGCCAAGGCAATGTGACTGTTACTTCGATTTTGGGGACGATCGCGATCGCCCTGGCTACAATTAACGTTGTTGGCGGTTTCTTAGTGACCGATCGAATGCTGCAAATGTTCAAGAAAAAAGAGGCAAAAGCATGAGCGATTTTCTCCCCAGTGGCATTCAGCTAAGTTATTTAGTGGCCGCTTCTCTATTTATCGTCGGTTTGAAACAGTTGGGTTCTCCTGCAACCGCGCGTCAAGGAAATGTGTTAGCCGCGATCGGAATGTTAATTGCGATCGTCGGTACTTTGTTGGAAAAGCAAGTTATCAGCTACGAGCTAATTGTAGTCGGAATTATCGCTGGTTCCATTTTGGGAACAATTATGGCGAAAACTGTGGCAATGACTGATATGCCGCAGATGGTAGGTTTGCTCAACGGTTTTGGAGGTGCGGCTTCCGCACTCGTTGCTGTGGGAGAGTTCTGGCGCTATCTCAGCATCCCAGAATCGCCGTCGCCAGACGCCACAATTACGATCGTCCTGGGCGTTTTAATCGGCGGCATTACTTTTACTGGCAGCCTTTTAGCCTTTGCAAAATTACAGGAATTACTTCCGGGCGCGCCGATTTCGTTTCCCTTCCAACAGCCGTTAAATGCGTTGCTGGCAGTCTCGCTGTTAGCTGGTAGCGCTTATTTAGTAGTGAATCCCGAGAATGTGCCGGTATTTTTGGCTTTGGTGGTGATTTCTAATATTTTGGGAATCATGTTTGTACTGCCAATTGGCGGCGGCGATATGCCCGTGGTGATTTCGCTGCTTAACTCGTATTCGGGAATTGCGGCAAGCGTAGCTGGGTTCATTTTAATGAACAATATGCTGATTATTGCTGGTGCACTTGTAGGCGCGTCTGGAATTATTTTGACGCAAATCATGTGCAAAGCAATGAATCGATCGCTATCTAACGTGTTGTTTGGCGCGTTTGGCGGCGGTGGCGGCGCTGCGACTGCTGGGGCTGGTGGCGCAGGTGCGATC
>JBOFTL010000904.1:0-3127 GCA_051652045.1 Microcoleus sp.
CGCCGATAGCCAGGTAGGCGCAGGGGAAGAGCAACAGGCCGGACCAGCCTACGAAGACGAAGCGATCGCGCTTGAGCCAGTCGTCGAGAGCATCAAAGATGCCCCGTTCGTTCTGGGCGCGTCCGACTGCGATTGTCATTTACGCAAATCTCCAAATGGATATAATTTCACCGGGCAAGTCTCTGTTCGTTGCTTCCAACCGCTGTCTCTGCTTAGCAGATAGTTGGCACAATTATGAACGGAGTTTACTTTTCTTTACCGTATTGACGATTATAGAGGTATTTCTTTACAAGAGCAAGTCTTAATTGAAAAAGTTCTGGATCGACTCTGCATCAAGCTTTAGGAGCGATCGAACCGTGCTTGATGCACGACCTTATCAGTCGGGTCAACTGACCGATCGAACGCTCCTGGCACAGGCGGGCTTTGCTTTTCACCGTTTCAGCTTAGAATCCCCGTGCTTTTAAGCCGGGGAGAGGTTAATTGTACTCAGCTTGCAAAACATCATCATTATCGTCGGCGATCGTCGCGACAATCGTAATCGCCCGCGAGATTTCCCCGCTCGATATTTCTGAAATCGTCCGATTCGATACCACCGCAACTTTATTATCGACGATCGCAAAATGAGCTTCCAAAGTAGACAGCCAATTCATTTCTAACAGTTTCCGCATTAACTGAGCTTCGTTAGATACGGGCAACTGAAGCACATAAGCCCAAACAGTTAAAGTATCATTTTCTGTTTCGCCCGTAAGCTGCACGAAAACTTCAACGCTGCCATACTTAAATTTCCAAAGATATCCGCCAGCTTCATTTTGGCCCACCATGACTTTTTGGTCTACGGCCATGCTGGCAATTACAGTTTCAATTTCTTCTGGATAGGTGATTTCTGTAGCTTTTTCCACTTGGGCCTCGACGGTAGCACTGTCGCTTAAGAGGCTGTCAGTAGAAATTGTTTCGACGTTCGGCTCGCTGGTAGTCATGATGCTCTTTAAATTGGGGAAAACAATCTTAATCTCAGTTTACTTCGGTTATGCAGAATGGCGCAGTCCTTCTGTTTGAGACTTACCGATTTTGTCGGCTATATTTTTTCGCAGATAAACTGTCAAGGGTTTTTCTACGAAAGAGTAGAATAGGCAACCTGCAACTACAGCTATTAGTGCCACCAAAGCCGGTGCGAAGAAGCCATCAAAATATCTTCCTAAATTTGCCTTTTGCACGACTTTAGTCATCGCAGAAACTAGCGGTCCGTGAGTCAAGAAGATCGAGTAGGAAGCGTCACCCAAGAAGATTAACAAGTAGGGCATTTTCGGAGCATCTTTAAGGTCGATCGCCGTTGCACCTACAATTAAAATAGCAGCCAGTCCCGCAAACGTAATGATGCGATCGAACTCTGTAACTTTCGTTGCAGACAATATGGATAAAATCACATAACCTAAATTAGCAATGCCGAACAACAACCACCTGTAATTAGTAATTTTCTTGAGGTACTTAATTACAAGATATCCAGCTAAACAACCCCACACAAATTCCAGGTACATATTGCCAAAGATGTAATTTAGCAATAAATTTTCTGGCGGGAACTGTACGATTTTAAAATAATTAAGCACGTTTACGAACAGCCAAACCGACAGCAGCGGTACGGAATGTTTTGGTTTCAGCCAGATCGCGATACTGAACAGCAAGTAAAAATACACTTCGCAAATTAAAGTCCACCCTACATCCAGCACCGGCTTGCCGTGTTGGGGGACCAAAAGTAGCGACGAAATTATCTTACCAAAACTCAAATCTGTATTGTTAGCAAATCCGGGAATTAATAAAAAGAAACCCACGACAGTCAGAGTAATTATCCAATATATCGGATAAATCCGCACCGCGCGCTTGACTAAAAATGACTTTAATTGGTGTCTCTTGCCGATCGCCGATCGGTGAACGTACACCATGATAAAACCGCTCAACACAAAAAAGTAATCTACCCCGTTCCAACCCGCATCAAACAAATTAAAAAAGGTAACTTGCTTGAGCCGATCGAGGCTCATTTGATTGATATGAAACATCACCACCAATAAAGCAGCTATCCCTCGATAAACTTGCAAGAGATTGAGCTTTTTATGAGGAGTGGAATGAAGAGTTGAACTCTGTGCCATTAGAAAATACCTTGCTTGAGGGTTGCAGTTGCACTTGCTTCTCAAATATAGTCAACACCTCAAACACAGTCAACACATTAATCACTATAATATAACTTTATACTTTTTTCATAAAGTTGTGCAAGAAGACTTCCGACTAATCGTTGACTTAGTTCTAGTCCTCGCTGCTGCCGCAGCAGGAGGACTGTTCGCATCACTGCTGCGACAGCCAGTAATTCTCGGCTACCTGCTGGGAGGGATGGTAGTCGGACCTGCAGGTTTGGGACTGATTAAAGAATTAATTCAGGTAGAGACTCTAGCTGAATTTGGCGTTGCTTTTCTGTTATTTGCCCTGGGAGTGGAATTTTCTTTTGCCGAACTCCAAAAAGTCAAAAGAATTAGTTTGGGCGGTGGGGGCTTGCAAATTGCCCTGACGATCGCGATTACTGCGATCGTTTCCGTAGCGGTGGGCTGGGTGGAATCGCCAGCCCAAGGCGTGTTTTTGGGAGCAATTCTGTCCCTCTCCTCGACAGCAGTTGTCCTCAAATGCTTGATGGAACGCAACGAGGCCGGTACTTCCCACGGACAAGTGATGCTGGGAATTTTGGTAGTTCAGGATTTGGCATTAGGGCTGATGCTGGCAGTTTTGCCGGCCCTCAACCAGCCGGTGGAAGCCATCGGGATGACAGTATTAATGTCACTGCTGCGGATCGGGTTATTTGCTGCAGGCGCTGTCGCTGCGGGAATTTGGATCGTACCTGGCTTGCTGCGCTACCTTGCTAAAACTGAAAGTAAGGAACTGTTTTTGCTGGGAGTTGTAGTCTTGGCTTTAAGCATCGCCCTGCTGACAGAATATTTGGGTTTTTCAATCGAAATGGGGGCATTTGTCGCCGGTTTGATGATTTCGGAGGTGGAATATGCCGACCAAACTCTAACTTACGTCGAACCTTTGCGAGATATTTTTGCTTCCCTATTTTTTGTCACGATCGGAATGCTGATCGATCCGG
>JBOFTL010000905.1:0-1589 GCA_051652045.1 Microcoleus sp.
TCCTCAATGCGCGGATCTCCTAATTCAATTACCGTATCCACAGCAGCCCGAGAACCGTGTTCGCTGCGCTCGAATAAGTGAATTTTGCGGCCCCGCCGATCGAACACGCCTTTAAACCGATCGCCCGTCCCGATCGGCCAATTCACCGGATAAGTTTGCAAGCCCAATTCTCGCTCGATTTCGTCCAACAAATCCAAAGGTTCTCTACCGGGGCGATCGAGCTTATTAAAGAAAGTAAATATCGGCAATCTCCGCAACTTACAAACTTCAAATAACTTGCGAGTTTGCGGTTCCAAACCCTTAGCCGCATCCTCCAACATCACCGCATTATCCGCCGCTGCCAAAGTGCGATAAGTATCTTCACTAAAATCTTGGTGTCCCGGAGTATCCAACAGATTAATGTGATATTTTTTATACTCAAACTGCAACACAGTAGAAGTAATCGAAATTCCCCGCTGCTGTTCCATCGCCATCCAGTCAGAAGTAGCGTGACGTTGAGCCCGCCGCGCTTTTACAGAACCGGCTTCGTGAATTGCACCTCCGTACAGCAGCAGTTTTTCTGTCAGAGTGGTTTTACCCGCGTCGGGGTGCGAGATAATGGCAAAATTGCGCCGGCGATCGACTGCTGTTTGTAGTTCAGTTTGAAGTTCAGTTGTCATCCGATTTTAGATTTTAGATTTTAGATTTTAGAATGAAGTAGGGAAATCCTCACTCGATCGCCATTATACCCTGTGTTACATTAACGATTAAAGGTAAACTTATTGCTAAAGTCAAGAAAGTCAAGGAAAAAAATATGTACGACTCCGACAAACGGAAACTATTATCACTGCTGTGTCACGGGGCGATTTTTTTCAGCCTGTCAATGATTTCTATCGGATTGCCGATCGGTGTATTGTTAGTGTCAGATGACCCCGTTGTCAAAGATAACGCCAAGGAAGCGATTAATTTTCACTTTAACGTGTGGGTGTACGGGGTGGTTTTAATTCCGCTATCTTTTGTGACATTCGGTTTAGCGGGCTTCATCGGTTTCGTGCTGCATTGGGGATTGACAATCATGGCTTTGTTGCACGTTCTCGAAAATCCCGATCGACCTCATCGCTATCCTTTTATTTTCCGTTTGGTTTAGACAGCAATTCAGATTTCTGCCGCCAGTAAAATCAGTTTTTAGGATCGATATTTGTAGGGATTTAGGCTTTGCTTAAGTCCCTACCATCTTTGAATCCCGCGATCGATTATTCAATCTAAAATCTAAAATCTAAAATTATGCTACCCACGGATTTATTAAGTTACCGCCAAAACGGCGAGTCAATAATTCCCTTGCGCCTCAAGATAGATGCTAAAAACTTAGCAACAGCAACCGAAATTATCGAGTGTTTTCAAGAGTCGATCGGCACCACTCAAGGCGAGCTCGATCGGCGTTTGCTAGGATTAGAAGGCGACAGTCCCGACTACCGCCTCAAACGCGGATTTGCCCATTTACTAAAAGGCGGTTTCTGCACCTTTGAAATCATCAGCCCTTTAGAACCATCAGAATTGAGACAGCAAGTTTTTGCCCTAGCAGCGCAATCCGTACCCAGTATTAATTCTAC
>JBOFTL010000906.1:0-14830 GCA_051652045.1 Microcoleus sp.
CATCAGACCAACCTGCGGGAGTTCCCAAAATTACGCCCTGCAAGTCTCCCAGGGCTGCCGATCGAATTTCCGGCTCCAGACCAGCAGCCTTGCAGGTAAAATCCGGGATCTGCATTGCAGGATGGGAATTGGCTGCAAATTCCCCAGAAATTGGCGGCTGCTGCGACGGGTGCAAAGCAGCCAGTAAAGCCCGCAAACCTTGCAGCGGCTGGGCGATCGAGACTTTCCGAGTTTGAGACTGCTGGAACATCGGTTCGTAATCCCCGCCAGCTTGACGCAGGTAAGGAATGCCGACTTTTAAAGGTAGTTTAAAATTTTGCAGGGCAGATTCCTCGCCCGCAGGTTGCTGTAAAACCGCTGCTGGAGGCATCCGAAAAGTCGCCCCAGATTGAGAAACCCCAGACTGGGGGCTTGCTGCATCCGGTTGCGATTCCCAGAAAATTGGATACAACCTACCGCTAGGGCGATCGAGTAAAGCCGCCGACAGCCCGGTAGTTCCGAAATCAATTCCCAAATACCAACCAGAATTCGCTCCTTTGCGGGATTTAGTTTTCGAGTTTGGGAATCCAGGGGCGATCGTGCTAGGGGTAACATCCGCAGTAATTTCCGGTTCATCAGCCAAAATTAGCTTTTTTTTTTGACTGTCGGTTTCTCCGACAGTTTCACTTTCGATGTCGAAAGGGCGATCGGATTCTATTTCTTCTTCAGTTAAACTCGCCAAAATATCGTCTAAAGACACGTTCGGATCTTCAGATTCCTCCGCAAAAAGTTCGGCATCAAGTTCTGCTTCCAAACTAAAAGCTTCATCATCCGAAGGCGAACCTTCCAACACATCAGCAAACAAATCCTCCAGAGTTCCCGATGCTGCATCGTCTGCAGAGAAAGGATTTTCGGCAGACACCTCCGGGAAATCGGTCAACACGGACGATCGGCCCGATGCTGCATCGTCGAGTCCCTCCAAACTGTACAAATCTGATTGCAATTGTTGCAGCGTGCTGTTGTCTAAATCGATACTTCGATCTTCAGGTTCCTCGGGTTCGTCAATTATCGGTAACAAGTTTTCGTCGGGCGAAGCTTGGATGTAAAAATCATCAGATTCCCCGAACTCTCCTGTTTGCACGTCTTGGGCGCTGGGTATTCGGGGCTGGCGATTTTGTGGGGGGCTGGCTGCTGGGGTAGTTGGAACAGCAGTTGGCTGCTGGGGAGGCGCTTCAGGTGCCGCGGCCGATCGATTTCTGATATCTATCGGCAATTCGACCGTCGGGATTTCGGCTTCTGCAAGCTGAGATGGGTCAATTTCTGGTGCAAATAAATCCGGAGTGTCTAAAGTTAGCTCTTCTACAGCATTAGCTATGACAAAATCTGAATCTTCTCCTGCTAGAAAATCGCCTAAAGATTCACCTTCATCTAATAAATTTGCAAACAAATCTTCAGTTGTTAGAGATTCTTCGTCTGTTGCGGGTGCTTCGGTAGTTTGAGAGGACTGCGGAGAGCTTTCGGCAGCAGTTTCAGGATTTTCGAGAACGAAAGGTTCTAATTCAAGTTCTGCAATTTCCTCGGCCGCAAACAAACTAGCATACAAATCTTCAACATTCTCGGCTGTTTCCGGTGCGATTTCGCTAGCTGGCTCCTCGGCTGCAGGAGTTATTGGGGCGATGGGTTCAGTGCCGAACAAGTTTTCTGCCAAATCCTCCATCGAAATCGGGGTGGGAACGCGATCGCGATCGCGCCTCAAGTTTTCGTACTGCGGGGACATTTCCGTACCCGCGTAGGGGAATCTGTCTTGTTCTGCGATTTCCTCACTGCTGCGGTTGTCGGGGGCGCGATTTCCCAGGCGCGATCGGGTTGTTTCCGGCGGCAGCGGGTCAACAGAAACCGGGTCGATCGCCCTTGGAGTTGCCATTTCTGGATTTGGCAGGTCGATCGGGCGCTGGGCGTAAGCGTAAGTTTCGCGCCCCAACTGTTCGGCCAAACGGTTTACCCAAGCAGCAAACATTGCCTCGCTTTGCTGCCCCAAACCGTGCATTCTGTCAAGTCCTTCTCCCAAAGATTCTTGATAGTTTTGCAGATTTTCTTGCAAAGTATCGAACACCAAATTCAGCGTCGAATCGAGGCGCATCATCAGGCTGTCAGCATTGGCTTGAAACTGCTGCATTTGCTCTAACCTTTGAGCCGGCGTCAGCAGCGGGTATTCTCCCGCAGTCCGGCCCGCATCCAGCCCCGAACCTGCCAAAGCTGGGGGCGTACTACCTTCGATCGACTGTTGGGGAGGCAAATTCCCCGGAAGTTGAGGCGCGTTGGCGAAAGCTTCTTGCAATTTACCCGTCAGCGCCTGCATGAATTCGGCAATAATTTGCTGTTGGTTAGCTTGCTGCTGGGCTAAAGATTGCTGTTGTTGGCGTTTGGCTTCAAGCTGTTTGATTTCTTCAATTAAAGCTTGATGTTCTTGGCGCAGGGATTGGATGTCTTGTTGGAGTGGTTGCGTCAGGTTTTCCCGCAGGTTGCCGATTTCTGCGGTAACGGCCAGCACGATTTGCTCGGCAGTAGCCGAGGGTTTGGGGGCAGCAGGAGGCTGTGGGGGACGCGGTGGCGGTGGGGGTACCCGCACCGGTGTTGGGGGCAAATTTCGATCGCTGGGTGGCTTTTTGCCAGCCGGTAGCTTGGAGTCTTGGGCAACCAGGTAGGTGCGAACTCGCTCTAAAAGATGGCGCTGGTGGACAGTATCGATCGAACCAGTCCAAGGCAAGCGGGGCGCGGGCTTGCTGAGTACCTCGTCAATCTCAGCAATTAGGGATTGAATTTTGTACTTCTGAGAATTCAAGGGCGGAACCTCTGGGAATGCGACTTGCGAGAAACTTACCAAAAAATATAGATAGAAAACCTTAGAAGCAAGCACCTGTTTTAGATATCGGAGTTTTCGGCCCGAGGATCGATCTGGTTGTTTCTGCCTGTCGCTAGCTACTATCTATTGTTTGCTGTCGGATGAATCCTATTGCCTATCATAGGTTAGCAGAGGCTGTCACACCAACAGCGCAGACCCAGAAAAGGCATTTGGGTCACAAAGATATCACAGTCATTGAGAGCGATCGCGCACGGGACTCACGCACGGGGGGTCAGAAACCGGGTTTTTGGAGAAAATACTTCGTTGCAGCCGATATATTAGTGAAAAACCCGGTTTCTTTGGTACAGATGTGTTTGGGACGGGTCAAGCAATTGCAGCATCTATAGCGATCGCCAATGAATCGTAAATTTTTAACCCCACCCCAGCCCTCCCCTTACTAAGGGGAGGGAGCAAGAGTTTTACAAATGATTTGCGTTCGATCTATAGCGATCGCAGCATCTATTGTGCATCGCTTTGGAATAAGTTCGATCGAAACAATTTTAGCTTTTAGCTTTTAGCTTTTAAATTAGGGAATTGGGAGCGTTGACGATCGCGCATCGATTTCGTGAAAACATCCGGTTTTTACCATGCCGCTTTTGTAGAGTTTCTTAAACTATAAATCACTTGGTAAAATGAAACTCAGCAACCGACTTGCTTATGCGATCGTCCTGGCAACTGTTGCAGTAACAGCAGGAATCTCTCCCGCCTTCAGCAACCCGAATTATTACGCTCAATCCCAGGACGAAGAAATCATTATTATTTCCAATAATATCGAGCTGAACCGCGCGAAAAATTTAGCGCGTCAAGCAGCAGAAAATATTAACGGCGGACTGGGCAAATATCGAGCAGAAGCATCGATGCACGGTACTTCTGAGGAATCGCCGTTTGTAGACAACGGTAATGGCAGTTGGACGTTTACTTTTAAAGGATACAGACCCGGTTCATCTGTTTATAGTGTGGAGACAGTTGTTACCGTTTCCCGAGATGGAGGTGTGAGGGTCGATTATAACGGGCAAATTCGCAATTAGAAGGAAGAAGGAAGAGGGAAGAAGGAAGAAAAGCGGGCTAGTAAGCTTTTGGGTGATTTGGATCTTGCATTTAATTAAGTGGACTTACTTAAAATAAGGTTCGTAGTAAGGACTTCAGTCCTTAAAATAGAGAGGGCTCAAGTCCTCACTACGAACTGTTTTTGTTTTGCTAAATCGCTCTCGATCGCGATGTTATACCAAATCCGGGTTTCCTAGCTCCTTTATAAATCTTCTGCTTGGAGCCAGAGTCATTGCGATTGCTTCGCTGCGCTCGCAATGACAATAACGGGAGTGATAAACCCGGATTTGGTATTATTCATCCCCTTGATAAATCCTCCGTTATTGGCAGAGTCATTGCGATTGCAACGCTCGCGATCGCAATGACAATAATGGCGGTGGCAAACCCGGATTTAGTATCAGATCGATCCAAAATTAACGCTACCGAAATTAGTAACAGGAATTCCGTTGAGAATTGCCAAAGTTTCCCCGGTTTGGATAACGCGGATGAATGTTTGACTGTTCTCTTGAACGACAGCTAATTGCGAGAAAGTCAGTCCGTTACTCAAGACAAATAAGTCTTTACCCATTTCAAAATCGGCGATCGTATCAGTCCCGGAATTGGCAGAAAGCAAGAATTTATCTAATCCCATTCCTCCTATCAAAGTATCACTTCCCAAACCACCATTCAACAAATCATCACTCTTACCTCCGTAAAGACTATCATTACCATCGCCGCCGTTCAAATTATCAGCACCACGGCCGGCATATAAGGCATCATCACCGCTATTTCCGAGCAAATTATCGAAGCCTTTGCCACCAAAAATAGTGTCATTTCCCGCCGCACCGTCGAGTGAATCGTTGCCCCTCATGCCCATCAACACATCATTGCTGCCGGTGCCGGTGAGGATGTCATCGCCATTCGTACCGTTAATGGGATTCCCGGAATTGCTGCCTAAATCCGCATCGCCGGTGACAACGGGAGTCGCAATTCCAACAGGCAAAACTACTGCTTGCAATCTGTTATCTAAAGCAGCACCGGTATTCTCAGCAACTACTTGGGAAATTGTCTTATTTCCCGAACCGATTGCTTTGAAATCCTGACTTGTCGCACCTAAAGCTACTTGTTGGACGCGGGCAACTGCTTCAGGAATTGAGGTTCCTGCGGGATTGGCAACAGCGGTATCGATGCGTTGATTGGCTGCTGCCATTACAGTCGCAGCTTGCGGGATAATTTGGATAAATTGTTGGCTGTTGAAACTCGGATCGATTTGCTGGATTTTCGCAGCAGATTGCTGAATTATTGGTGCTAAAACTGCGGCATTGCTGAGGTTTAAAACAGCACCGGATTGAACTTGGTTCGCGATCGAACTGACGACAGCCTTGACAATATCGGTAGTAGATGCACTGGAAGCACCGTCGATCGAAGCGGCAGTTTGAGTGATGAAGTTTTGGACTTTCACCATTGCTGCTAAGACTTGGACTCCCCCTGGCTGGTTGTTATTGGTAGCTAAAATCGGATCTAAGCTCGTCAGGTCAACTTCAGCGGGGAGAGAAAGGGCGGCTTTGATTAAAGATTGAGCTTCTTCCGGTGCAATTCCTTTGTCGATTAAGTCAGCAACTAAGCTGGTTAAGAGGGTGACAACTGTGGAATCTGGCGGTGCGGTGACTGGTGTTTCTAGGGGTAAGCCGGTGGCGGTGTCAGTACCTCCGATCGCGACTAAATGGCCTTCAGAGGGGTCGATTTCTCCGTTTTTGTTGGTGTCGAAAATGTCGAAGGGGATGTTGAGATCGAATTTACCGCCGGAGTCGGTGGTGGTGGATGGTTCGTTGGTGTCTTTGATGCCGTTTTTGTTGGCATCGAGGAAGAGGGTTGCACCGTCTATGTAGCCGTCAATCACTACGCCAGTGCTGCTAAAAGTCAGCAACATACCCTCATCGTCGCTGGCACTAGCACCCGCCTTGTCCGTTGCTGTTAACTTAATTGTTAACTGCTGCGGTTTAGGACTTGTGCCGCTGAGTGTACGAGAGCCTGGGTAGAACGTTAGCCAAGTTGGGAGGGGGCTACCGTCCATCAGAGTTGCTGTGTAGGTGAGCTTGTCGCCCTCATCGGGGTCTGTGAAAGTGTTCTGCGGGAATGCGTACTCGAATGTCGATGAACTGCTCGACTTGATGTACTGGTAATGCCACGGGGTTGTAGTCTCGCCATAATTGAGAACAGGCGGGCGGTTGGCGACTGTGGTAAAACTCCCTTCTTCGGCAAACTCTGAACCAGCCCAAGCAGTATCAATTGCTTGCACGCTCCAGTAATATTTCTTATTTGGAGACAAATCTTTAAGTTGCCACTTCGTGTTTTGACTAACATTCCCCAACCCCACCAGTTGCCGAGTTCCATCGGCAAGAGACATCGGGGAAAGAATATCTTGGCCCCCTGGTGTCGTGCCAACTCGCAGGTTGTAGCTTAAACCATTAGCAGGAGTTTTAGTATCAGTTGCTTTATTCCAGTTGAAAGTGACTTCTCGGCTAGAAGGCAAAGCCGTCAGCCCTGTGGGTGCAGTGGGAGGAGTATTCGGATTAGGAGTGTTGTTGTGGAAGACTTTGGTGGATGCGTTTGCTAGCAGGATATCGAGTTTGCCATCGCTGTCGTAGTCTCCCCAAGTGGCAGAACTGGGTAGACCATCAGGCTGACTGTCTATCTCTACACCGCTGTCAAAGCTATCGCTGCTTCGACTGCTAGTATTACGGTAGATTTTGGTTATGTATTTTCCTGCTTCGTAATATGAGTGATCCCGACCTGTTAGCAGAATGTCGAGGCTCCCGTCATTGTCGTAGTCTCCCCACGTGGCTTGAGCATAATACAAACCAGGTATTTGTACGCCACTGTCGTAAAAGCCTTTAGGATCGTTGATGCTGGTTTTGTTGCGGTACACTTTGACAATAGGTTTTCCTTCACCATCCTCGCTTGTGAGTAGGATATCGAGTTTGCCATCGTTGTTGTAGTCTCCCCAAGCAACCGAAGAGACAAAATCTTTTCTGATGAAACCATTGAAGGGATCGCTTGCCAAACCGGGCAGTTCTAAACCAATGTCAGCAAAAGCGCCATCGCCTAGGTTGCGGTAAACTTTGGCGGTTGGCCAATTGTCTGTAGCACCCGGCACCTTGAGCAAAATATCAAGTTTACCGTCGTTGTCATAGTCGCCCCAAGCGACAGCATCGCCACTGGGTGGTAGTGGGTTTCCGTTGGGGCGTGGTCCGATATCTTGAAAGCTGTATTGATCGTTGACAGCGCCTTCATTGCGGTAGAGCCGAGTGGTGATGTTTGAACTATTTGGGCCTGTTCGCAAGATATCGAGACGACCATCATTGTTAGAATCTCCCCAAGTCACGTAGGAATTTTCCGGGTAAAAATCAGGTAGTGTTGTTTCAGTTGTTTCAAAGGCAAAGTCATTACCTCTGTTGCTGTAGATGTCTCTGCTTTCAGCATTACGACCCCAAGTATTGTTATATTCGTAGCGACTCAGCGTGACATCCAGTCGCCCATCATTGTTGTAATCTCCCCATGCTGAGTTACTACCTCGCAAGTCTGTTCGATTATTTTCGCTAAAGCCATATTCGGTAATGCCGTCAGTGTTGTCGTAGATTTGGGTGTTTTTGTAGATTACATTACTTCCGAGGATATCCAGTTTGCCGTCATTGTTGTAGTCTCCCCAGATAGCTGAGGGCCCAACAGATATTGGAACCTTCGTGTCGCTGAAAAGTGAGTCAGGATCAAAAATTTGCAAGGTGGCAGAGCTTTTAGTGCCAATATTGGCATTATCCCGATTAGAAATCTGAAACTCGATTTTTTCTGTTCCCTCAACTTGACCATCCGGTAAGATGTCAATTGTGAAAATTTTGCTATTTTCGCCTGGGTTAAAGGTGAGTTCACGAGAGAAATTGGGGGGAAAGTTCCAATCTGTTCCCAAAGTCGCTGAACTAGGAAGACCTTGTAAGTACACCTTGGAAATGCTGTTTAGATCCCCTGTGCGAGTGAGAGTAATTTCTGTCTGAACGACCTCTGTGGGACTTTCATTAATTTTGTAAGTAGCTTGGGAAAAATTTACCGTGGGAGACGCACTAGCCTCAGTAAGAGGTAGATCGTTGGAAGGACTACCAGCAGTCCGAGCGTTAGATCTCGGTATGGCGTTACCCGTGTTAACAACAAGAGCATCCGGTGCGTCGAGGCCGTTGTAGTCACGATCGGCACTAACAGCAGGCGCAGTCACAATCTGATAATTCTTATCGCGATCGAATACTCGATCGTCCACACCAGTTATCGTAATAGGCTGCGGCTGATTCCAATTAGTAGAATTGAAGGTAATCGAGTCCGTCGAAATTACTCCCTCTGCCTCATTGCTGCTACGCACACCAATTATCACATCAGCTTTAGGTTGGCTGTTGAGTCTGATGGTGAATTGGTCTGTGCCACCTGATTCTGTAGTTACCAATCCCGATGCCGGACTAATAATAATGCCAGGATTTCCTCCTGGTGGTGGTGGTACTACTTCTACATCGTTGTCTGTGTTCCTGAGGCTGACATCGGCAACCTCTCGGTTGGTGTAATTCGGGTCTGTACTAACAGCTTTGTCGGTGATAATTTTGTAGTCAATATCGCCATCAACTACACTATCGTCAACCCCTGTTACTGTTACCTCTTTCGCCACATCCCAATTACTAGAATTGAAGGTAATCGATGGTGTCGAAATTACTCCCTCTGCCACATTGTTGCTACGCAAATCAATTGTCACATCGGCAGTCGGTTGGCTGTTGAGTTTGATGGTGAATTTCTCTGTGCCGCCTGCTTCTGTAGTGACTAATCCCGATACCGGACTAATAATAATGTCAGGACTTCCTGGGGGTGGTGCTACATCGTTGTCTTTGTTACTGAGGCTGACATCGGCAACCTCTCGGTTGGTGTAATTCGGGTCTGTACTAACAGCTTTGTCGGTGATAATTTTGTAGTCAATATCGCCGTCAACTACACTATCGTCAATCCCTGTTACTGTGACCTCTTTCGCCACATTCCAATTACTAGAATTGAAGGTAATCGAGGGCGTCGAAATTACTCCCTCTGCCACATTGTTGCTACGCAAATCAATTGTCACATCGGCAGTCGGTTGGCTGTTGAGTTTGATGGTGAATCGCTCTGTGCCACCTGCTTCTGTAGTTACTAATCCCGAACCCCGATCGATAATAATGTCAGGACTGCCTGGTGGTGGTGGGTCATTGTGTAACGGCGTATCGACGATCGCCACGCTGACGGGCCCGATCGGAATTTTATTATACTTAGTGTCGGTGCTAGTAACGATGTGAGTAATATTACTGCTGTGTGCACCTTCTACATCTGTATCACCAACAGCTTTTACCGTAACGGTTTGAGCGATATTCCAATCAGCCGCAGTGAAAGTTAGAGGGGCGATCGGCTGAATTTGATTCCCTGTTGTGAGAGCGATCGTTACGGGGTCTGTTGGCTGCGATTTCAGCACCACAGTGTAAGTACCGTTTGCACCGCCTTCGGTAGCTGTTATTTCCGTCGGAGTAACAGACACACCAACTGAATCGTCATCCTTATTGCTAAGGCTAACATCCACTACAGGTAGGTTGCTGTATTTCTGATCGTTACTAACAGTATTCGCGGTGATAATTTTGTACTCAATATCGCCGTCAGCAATAGCAATACTGTCATTAACTCCAGTTACTGTTACCTCTTTCGGTCGATTCCAATCATCAATAGTGAAAGTTATACTCTCAGTTGAAACAGCTCCCTCTGCTGTATTGCTGCTGCTCAAACCAACAGTTACGTTATTAGTGGGCTGAGTATTCAAAACTACCGAAAATTTAGCAATATCGCCCTTTTCAGTTGTGGTTAATCCCGCCGTTGGATTGACAGTAATTCCCGGAGTTTCATCGTCGCTGTTTGTAACCGCAACATCATCGGGATTGAGATCGTTGAAATTAAGATCGGTGCTAAAGGCAGGGGCTGTAATAATATTGTAAGTTTTGCTTTCATCAGCTACCAAATCGTCAACGCCTGTCACCGTCACAGTCTCCACTTTGCTCCAATTATCGGGAGTGAAAATTAAGCTATCAGTCGAAACAGTTCCCTCTGCTGTATTGTCGCTGCTAAGGGCGATTGAAACATTAGCGGTAGGTTTAGCATTGAGTTTGACTGTAAATTGTGCCGTGCCGCCTGTTTCGGTTGTTGATAGCGATTTTGGATTTACCGTAAAACCGGGGGTGTCATCAGTGGCGATCGAACTTGTAGCAGTTGGATTCGGAATTGTCGGCGCGCCACCGGGTGAAACGGGATTTGATAAGGTAAGAGATACGGTTTCATTCGGTTCGATTTCAGCATCTCCCAACACATCCAAAGTAATTGTTTTGGATGTTTCGCCCGCAGCAAAAGTAATTTTGCCAGTAGCAGCAGTTGCGCCGGAGGTGCCGCCGATATTGTTGTAATCGGTGTCGTTTATCGCAGTACCGGTAATGGCATAATCTACCGTACTCCAAAGTTCCGTGCTGCCGTTGCGAGTAATGGTAAATGTGGCAGGAGTTGTGCCGGAATTGCCTTCGGTAACGGTGGGAGTATTGGCAATAGTATAAGAACTATTCCGATCCAAAATTGACAATCTTACTTGACTGGTACCGCCGACAACACCGCCAGTAATCTGTCCTAAATTGAGAATTAACTGTTCGTTACTGTCAACGATATTGTCAGCTTTGATGGTTACTGTAACCTTCTGGGTGAGAGTTGTAGTATTAGCAGGAAAAGTCAGCGAGTTAGTTGAAAGAGTGTAGTCTGCACCTTGAATAGCCGTGCTGCTAGGGTCGATGAGAATTGGGACTACTATATCGCCAAAAGAGCTACTGTTGCTGATAGTAACTTCGACATCAATTGGTGTGTCAGTAGCTTGTTCATTAACACCAACAGTATTGCTGTATTTGGAGGTGTCAAAACTTACACGAGGGGGTGTATTCAGCAGCACTGAAACAGTATTGTCTGAGAAATTTGTTGCAGCAATGTCCGGCCTGCTATCTCCATCAATATTCTTCACTACAACGGAAGAAGGAGAAGAATTAGCAGAACCTACGGAAAAGTCGATCGGACTACTAAATTCACCGTTACCTTTTCCAATCCGAACTGACACACCTTTAGCACCTCCTGTGAAGGCTAAGTCGGTCTTCCCGTCACCGTCGATATCTCCGGCCGCCACGAATCCAGAGACCGCTAAATTGGGAGCAGCAGTAAAAGTTCCGGGGGTTTTCTGTAATAAAATCGAGGTATTACTAGGGTTATTGCTAGTCACAGCCAAGTCATCTGTGTTGTCCGCGTCAAACTTTCCTGTGGCGATCGAATATGCCCCCGCTATTGGAATAGTTGGACCATTGGTAAAAACTCCATTGCTACCTGCTAACAGAATTGACACTGTATTATCCACGCGGCTGGAAACAGCCAAGTCGTCTTGTTTTCCATCGCTATCAAAGTCACCTACGGCGATCGATTGTGGTAGCCTTCCTACCAAAGAATTGACTGGCGCACTAAAAGTCCCGTCGAGATTTTGCAACAGAATGGAGACACCACTGTTGGTATTGGGCTGGCCAGTAAACCGAGTGGTTGCTATAGCTATATCTGGTCTGTTGTCATCATTAAAATTACCTACAGCAATATATTCAGCAGAAATCCGCGTGTCGAAAGATAGATTGACGGGTGCACCCAAACCGCTACTACTACCAAAAAATATTGATACAGAACCACCGCCATTATCTACAACTAAGTCGTCATACCTGTCTTGGTTAAAGTTAGCGATCGCCAGCGCTATCCTCCCCTGAGTTAAATTAATAGCAGGGTCAAAGCTACCTGCGGTATTTCCTAACAGAATTGATGTACCAGCACCATTAAGGCTGTTGGCTGCTGCACTGTTAGTCACAGCTAAATCTTTGATGCCATCGCCGTTAAAGTCTCCGGCATCAACTAACACGGGATTTGTACCGACAGTGAAGTTTGTAGCTGGCTTGAAACTATTTAAAACGTATTCGTAACCCGCTAATGCTTCGGGTTCAAATATTAGCGATGTTTTAATTTCTCCAGTTGTTACTTCTAATTCCCAGTCGCCGCCTTTTACTGTGCTTCCCGTCAGGTTTTTGGATGCGGCAACGTTGGTATTTGTGAGTTGGGCGATGCGTTGGATAAAGGTGAAACCGTCAAGTTCGAGATCGCTTTCAAGTTCGATCGCCCGTTCATTATCTCTAGCGCTTTCACCTCTTCCGCCGGGGGTTGAAACCCCCGTCTCATAGCGAAAGTCCTCGCTTAGGGACTGTTGATTCAATTGTTTATTAGACTGTTTATTGAAATTATCCCCAGTCGGTTTCAACCGACTTTCGCTATGAGACAGGGAATTAATTCCCTGTCGGATCTGGCGGACTGTCGGACGATCGCGAGATACCCCAGCCACATTACAACCATAAATTAAAATCTCAGCACCATGAGCAAAAGCACTCCGCCATTGCTTCAATTGCCCAGAATAATTTGACAAATTACCCGCACAAAAACTACCATTTCCGATTTGCAAGCTTCCCGGCGCACCGTGAGAAATGATGTGAATACTATCTATATTTTTCCGATCGCCTAAAATTTCAGTAATTTGCTCGATCGCATCCTTATCCCCATCCAAAACAACTACTTCCGTACCCGGTTTTACCCCAGCAATCAAGCTTTGATAATCCGTAACTTGAGGATCGATAAAGGCGATCGCGCTTCCAGAAACCTGACAATTAAAGTTTGGCATTACACACATTCTCAAATATAAAACAACACAAAAAAATACCTGTTGCGAGACTGGCACTCGCAGCCGAATTAGCAGCGGAATAATTTGTTTTATTAACAGTAACTGGTTTTTGAATAAAAAGTTATCAAGATTTCTTTATAAATAGCCCTATATTTAAAGTTTTTATGAAGATGCTGAGATTGTTCGATCGATCTTGCTGAGATTGTCGCGATCGAACGCTTAACACAAAAAAATTAATGCCGTCAACCGCAATTATACTGAAACTTTTACGATGTATAAAAACGATCCCCCCAGCCCCCCTTAAAAAGAGGGGAGAACCGGAAAAGTCTCCCTTTAAAAAGGGAGGTACTAATACCAAATCCGGGTTTCTAACCCCCGTTATTTTCTTAGTCCGCGAAGGCGGACTTTGTTCGTGTAGACGCGGTTTCAACCGCCGAGTCTTTGTTCGACAAGACGCGGTTTCAACCGCCGAGTCTTTGTTCGACAAGACGCGGTTTCAACCGCCGAGTCTTTGTTCGACAAGACGCGGTTTCAACCGCCGAGTAGGGATATCTAACCCGGATTTGATATAAGATATTGCACCATTGGTTAAATAATTGTCAGGAAATTTCGGGATGTAATTCGATCGGCATTTACCCCATTCAAGGCTACCAAAAGTTGATTTCCGGCACTAATTAACGCGCGATCGTTTTCTTGAGTAATGCTTAATTGCGTAAAACTAATTACACCAGGCAAACCGAGTAAATCTCGATCGACTTCAAAGTCAGCAATCGTATCATTACCACTATTAGATAGCAAAAATCGATCGACTCCATTGCCTCCCGTCAAACAATCGTTTCCCAAACCTCCATTTAACAAATCGTCTCCCTCTCCTCCCAACAGCATATCGTTACCATCGCAGCCGATTAAAGTATCTTCATTAACACCTCCATAAATTCGATCGTCTCCCCCACCTCCATCTATTAAATCGTTGTTGCGATCGCCCCTTAAATAATCATCACCTGCACCGCCACAAACTGTATCGTCGCTTAAATTTCCTAATAATGTATCGCTACCTTCACTGCCCGTCAATGAATCGCTATCTTTCCCGCCCAATAACGAATCATCACCTTTCCCGCCATCAACCCAATCCTCGCCTTGATTCCCATTAACTGCATCATCATCTTCTCTAGCATTAATTCGATCGTCCCCTAGATTTCCTAAAATCGAATCCGCCCCTTCATTACCGAGAATAGTATCGCTATTTTTGCCACCAAATAGTAAATCTTCTCCTCGATTACCAACAATAAAATCATCACCTTCATTGCCGTTAACCGAGTCATTGTTAATACCGCAAAATACATTGTCGCTGCCTGTTAAGGCATTAAAAATATTGGGATTGATGCCCCCGTAAAAAGCATCATTTTCAGAAGTACCTAATCGATCGAGATTGCGATCGCTGCCGTATAAAATATTATTGACTTGATTCGGTCGATCGAGGTTGGGAGGCAAGATTGTACGGCAAATACAATCAATTTCTGCGGTTTGAGGTTCGTTAATTGGAGTGGGGGAAGAAATTCTTTCAGGAGTTGGTATTGCTTCCGGTGTGGGAGTTGGTGTCGGTGTGGGAGGAATTTGTGTGGGAGTTGGTGTGGGAGTTGGTGTCGGTGTGGGAGGAATTTCGTTATCTTTAATCGCCACCACAACATTTCCAATTGCAATTTTGTTATACGCAGGATCGGCACTCGTAATTGTATGAAAAATATTGCTAGTACCATTCCCTCCCGCAAAGTTATCGTCAGTGGCAATTACTGTTACTGTTTGCGCGACATTCCAGTTAGTTTTGTCAAAAGTAATCGCAGCAATAGAATCGATTAAACTGCCCGGATTGAAACTAATAATAACAGGTGCGATCGGTTCGCTGTTAAGTTTAATGCTGTAACCACCATTTGTGCCACCTTCCGCAGCCGTTGTAGTAGTCGTAGAAATGCTAACGCTAGCCGGATCGTTGTCAGCGATCGATGCAGTAACATTGGGAATTGTCAAGCCATTGTAATTAGCATCGGTACTGCTAATTGTATGAGCGATCGTGCCACTGTGCTTTCCTTCTGATAAGTTGT
>JBOFTL010000907.1:0-2775 GCA_051652045.1 Microcoleus sp.
AAGAAAACGATCGCACCGGTAGAAATGAAGGCTGGATTGGTGTTCTCGGTACGCGGCGGGGCTTCCGCAAACTCGGATTGGGGCGGGCTATGTTACTGGCTGGTTTGCAGCGATTGAAAGCAGCCGGTGTCGATACCGCGATTCTCGGCGTCGATGCGGAAAATCCCTCGGGTGCATTGCGACTTTACGAATCAACTGGCTTCCGCAAAATTCGGAATAGCATTTCTTACGTCAAGGATGTTTGAGCGATGTTACAGTTCTCGATCGCGCTTGAACCGCAGAAACCCGCTTTCTCACCACCCGCATCAGTCCTCTCTAAAAAATTTTTCCTGACCTCTTGACATTCTTGTAGTATGTATGTAGTATAGCAATATGGAAAGCACGGGACAGCCAAAAACCTGTATTTTCCGTACCGCTTCCGAACCTTGAAAACTGAATAAATTTCAAAAGTTCAAAGAACATCAATTTGAAAGTCTTGAAATACAGACTGAATTGTCATGTTGTTAATTTACACAACTTGGTTCGGTTACAAACTGAATCCCTCAGATTCAAGAAGCGTACCGAATCGGTCTAATTCCAATGAATTTAATGCGGATTCCGATCGGGCAAATTCGACTCATGTCGAATCAACCAAAAAAGCTGAAGAAATCCGCAATGTCAAACAAGCTTATCACTTAGAACGGCGATTCTTTCAGTAAAGATTGTCAGAAATATTCAGGACTTACGCAAAAAATCAATTGTTATACTATTTGTAGTAGTGAGGTGCGCAGTGCGCACCCTACATAATGGTACGCACTGCGCACCCTACAAATTCAGTGCGTAAGTCCTAAGATTGTTAGATTTCGTGAATCTTTACCGCTACTGGCAATTTGCCAGCGTCTCACAAAAAGCCAATTCGAGAGCAGATAAGCTACCAAATCCAAATCCAAAATCGCTCTAGGAGGTATCGGTAATGGTTCACATTCGTTTTGAAGGACGTTCCTACGACTTGACAGAAAACCAACTGGGTATCGCTGCAGGAATGAGCGACAAGGCTGTTAAGGAACGTCTCGCTACACATTTTGATGTCAGGGGCGATCGCTTCGAGTCTTACGTGCTCGATCGGCGTCCCAGCGGTGATTTAATCGTCCGCCCAGAAGCAGTTTACGGCTAGAAATTAACTGAGATCTGGTGGTAATAGGTAATGAGTAATTGGTAAACGATCGAGCTTTTGCACTTCGCACCCCAACAGAAGAAGCTTACACACCTTGCTAACTATAAGGGTCCTAAGGTAGCGATATTCGAGCGATCGAATTAGTGAAGCATTCCGAATCTCTCGTTCTAGATGAGGTTTGCGCGTTCACTGCTAGTTAATAACTGGTAAGAACGGCCGTGTCTCCAGCTTTTTCGACTCGTGCGAAGTGTTTTAAATTTGTCAATTTTTGCCCATAAATACCCATAAAAATTCTGTTCCGCGCCCTAACACGTGAAGCATACACACAGGTTAACCGATCGGTCGCAGGTTCAAATCCTGCCAGTCCCGTTTGAGGGGCTGTAGCTCAGGGGTAGAGCAGTCGGAGTGAAAAAAAGCTTTGCTAACTTGCGCGGAACTTCTAATTTTTTTATGGCATTTGATGGAAAGAAGATTTTAGATTTGAGGTCGATCGCTTATCACCTAATTCTTCCTTCTTCCTTCTTCCCTCTTCCCTCTTCCTTCTTCCCTCTTCCTTCTTCCTTCTTCCTTCTTCCTTCTTCCTTCTTTTATGAGCGAACATCGCTTAGCTGAAAATGTCATTGAGCGGCCTCGTGGAGGCTTGAGAATTAGCTCCAGAAAGGTGAAAGGGCAAAAAACATCTCTGATAAAACTAACTGAAGAAGCTAGCACAGATGGCTTGCTTAGCCCTTATTTAATTAAAGCCACGAGAAAGACAAAATACTTTTCCGATTGTCTGGGGCCGCTTTATCAATGGCTGCAATCTCATGTAGGCCAGCATTGGGACGATGTTTACAGCAAACTGTGTAAACTTCTCGATACTACTACTTTATCCGGTCAACATATTGTCTCTCACGTGTGGGGATATGTAGAAAGAAATGCAGAGTTAATTGATGGGATTCCTTATCGGAAAAACTCTGATTCTAAAGCTTTGCCACTCGGTTATTGGTACAAGCGGTTTTACGTTCATCCCGAGACGGGAATTCTTTCTGTGGCTGAGAGAATTCGGAAAGCACCGAAAAAGAAGCCTGATGATTTTCTGTTTGTAGATGCTTACCATCATTATCGCAAAATTGATGATTTGTGGTACGCGATCGAACTTGCAGATGTAGAACTTTTGGGCGCAAATACCAATAAATATTCGGGCGAACAGCCTAAGTATATTGCAAGCAAACGTCAGTGCAACAAGAAGCAAATTAAGTTCATCAACGAACAAATTGCTAAAAGTTGAGATTTTGCATCTGCGGAAAAACCCAGCTTCTCTAAATTGATGCAGTGGCAGAAACCGGGTTTCTGGCAAAGACTCTGCAACAAACATGAATATATCGGAAACCCGGTTTCTTTGAGATTTTGCAGCACTATAAACCCGGTTTATCCAAGATTTAAGACTGTAAAGATGAGGAGAATTAAATTATGAAAAATACCGCTATAATTTATCGATCGCCCCGTGAAATAGACAATTTGATTCATGCTTTCCAAGAATGCAGCTTGCCGCGAAGTCAATGGACGCACGAAGCGCATTTAACCGTTGCCCTTTGGTACTTGTTTTACGATTCCGAATCAGAAGCGATCGATGCAATTCG
>JBOFTL010000908.1:0-2343 GCA_051652045.1 Microcoleus sp.
ATCACGGGAGAATTGACGTAGCGGATCAAGTTATCTGAATAAAGACTAAAGCCTGCATTATTAAACGAATTAATGCTGTGAAATATAGCAGACCATACACCGTCTTTAAATCCGAATTCTGGAACGAAGATCGACATCAATAAAAACACTCCAGTCAATTCAAACAAAATCGTTGTTGCTAAAATTGACTGCACGAGTTGGACGACACCTGACAACCCCGATTTGTCGAGGGATTGTTGGATGGCAATTTTGTCTTTCAATCCAAAGCGCCGGCCCAATAACAGCAGCAAGAAAGTGGTTGCTGTCATGTAGCCCAAGCCGCCGATTTGCACCAGTAAAACCAGAAAGAATTGCCCCCAAAAAGAGTAATATTTGCCGACATCCACAACTGACAAGCCGGTGACGCAAACAGCAGAAGTAGAGGTAAATAGGGCTGTTATCGGATCGCTCCAAGTGCCATCACTTGTGGAAAATGGCATCATTAGTAATAGCGCACCTACGGTAATAACGGTGAGAAAACCCAAACAAATAGTTCTGGAGACAGTCATGCGATTTTAGATTTTGGATTTTGGATTGTGGGATTTTGGATTGTAGGATTGTGGGATTGTGGGATTTTAGATTGTGGAATTGTGGGATTTTAGATTGTGGATTTTAGATTGTGAGATTGTGGGATTGTGAGATTGTTAGATTGTGGGATGGTTACTTCAAATCTAAAACCTAAAATCTAAAATCTAAAATTTAAGGGGATTGTTAGATTGTGGGATGGTTACTTCAAATCTAAAATCTAAAATCTAAAATCCAAGAGGATCGATGACATAAATCGAAAAAAACGCTAAAATTCTTTTAATTTGTAACTAACATCCGTTACCAAAGATTGAGGGTGTTGCAACAGCCGACAGCGCAATCGTCAAATATCAACCCTCAACTATCTAAAAACCTCGCCCTCAACTGTTAACTAAGAGGGCGGGCACGGGGGCACCGCCCCTACCTGTCAACTGTCAACTGTTTAATACAGGAGTGCGATGAGCTCAACACTTTATCAGCAAATTCAACAATTCTATGACTCTTCTAGCGGTTTGTGGGAACAGGTGTGGGGCGAACATATGCACCACGGTTACTACGGCCCCGATGGCAATTTGCAAAAAGAACGCCGACAGGCTCAAATAGATTTAATAGAAGAAATGCTGGCTTGGGCTGGAGTCCCTTCGGAAACAGGACTCTCGGAACCTTACCGCATCCTTGATGTCGGTTGCGGGATTGGTGGCAGCACTCTGTATTTGACGGAAAAGTTCGGTTCTGCTTTGGGCAATAATTTGTCGGATGAAAGGGTCGATCGCGATTCTACCCGATCGAGCGTACACTCGAATCAATCGGGCGATCGGATTGCGGCGACTGGGATTACTCTGAGTCCCGTACAGGCAAACCGAGCGACAGAACGCGCTAAAATTGCCGGAATGGCAAGCAATGTTAACTTTTTGGTGGCAGATGCTCTGAATATGCCTTTTGCTGATGAGTCTTTTGATTTAGTTTGGTCTTTGGAAAGCGGCGAACATATGCCGGATAAAATTAAGTTTTTGCAGGAATGCTGTCGCGTGCTCAAGCCGGGGGGAACTTTGATTTTGGCTACTTGGTGTCACCGCCCGGTGGGAGAGGTGGCGGGAGAATTGCTGGGAGAATTGACGGATGCAGAGAGAAAGGAGTTGGCAGAAATTTACCGGGTTTATGCTTTGCCTTACGTGATTTCTTTGCCGGAATATGCGGAAATTACCCGCAATTTGCCTTTTACTAGCGTGCGTACTGCTGATTGGTCAAAAGCTGTTGCTCCTTTTTGGGATATTGTAATAGATTCGGCTTTGAATCCTAGCGCGATTTGGGGTTTGCTGACTAGCGGTTGGACGACGATTCAAGCTGCTCTTTCTTTGGGATTGATGAGCCGGGGATATGCAAGTGGCTTGATTCGTTTTGGACTGATTTGTGCTGTTAAATGAAGGAAGAAGGGTAACGGATGTTGCAGCGGATGTAGCGGATGTATTATTTAGTGTGGATCGCAGCTAAGAGGGAGTAAGAAACAAAGAACAATTTAAAATCTCCCAATCGATCGAACTATCGAACAATCAAAAAATCTTAAATCTCAAATCTAAAATGGCAAACGATTCTCTTGGTAAATCTTCGATCGATAATAATGCGCTGCTGCGGTGGCTGATGGCGTTTTGGGAGTTTTCTCGACCGCATACTATTATCGGTACTAGCTTGAGTGTATTGGCTTTGTACGCGATCGCCCAGAGCATTCGATTGTTTCCGATTCCGGTAGTTTTGCCTCTAGTTTTTGCCTGGTTGGCTTGC
>JBOFTL010000909.1:0-1131 GCA_051652045.1 Microcoleus sp.
AAAGATTGTTGATTTCGGTGGTGAAGATTTCCCTGTCCTGCGAAATCGGTCAACCTCCCCACCGAAATCAACCGGGCTTTCATCCCACACCAATCTGTAAACGATATGTTGTGGGGATTCCCGCCGAGCTAGCTAAAAAATATAAGGTGCGCAGTGCGCACCCTACATTTACACTGGATTTGGTGAGAAGCCTACACGCTAACTGTACTCAGTCAGTGTAGGAGTATGTCACCAATTAGCCCTTACCAATCGAAAATCGAAAATCCAAAATCTAAAATCCTTACAGTCCTTCCAAAGGAACTTGCAAATATCGAGCTAATTCAGCAGCTTGATTTTCCACTACCGACAAAGCCAGGGGCTGTCCCACTCGAGTCAGGGGAAACTGACGGCGGTCCTTAAGTTTGAGATAAATGTTGCGCTTGGGGCTGAGGCCTTCTTTAATATCTACTCGCACCGATTGCACGTCCTCAATCTTGCACGTAAAATCAAACTTGCGGTTTTTGCCGGGAAAACCCCAGCGAAAAATGCGGACGTTGCCAGTTTTGCGATCGAACTCATTGTACCCGCCGCCGAGATCCCACAGAACGGTCAGCCACAGATAAAGCCCCAACAGCAGGGCGCAGACGCCGTAGAAACCCATCGCGATACCCTGGGGGATAAACACGAGCTGAGTTGGATCGGAAAAAGGCAATAGGTTTTTGTGCAAGTAGCTGGAAATGCTCGACAATAGGAAACCAGTTCCGCCAATCGTCACGATCGTCGCCCACCAGTAGTTACTGAAGCGGCGGGAACCCAAAACCTCTTGTCGCAGCGCGCGATCGCTCGCAGTCATCGTTTGTCCGCTCATAAATCTTTGCCACCTTATTAAAGCTAAATACTAAATCAAGTGTTCCACTGCCGATCGTATTGAAAATTTGTGAACTTCTAATATATAGTTATGTTAACTTAATTAAAAACCTTTAGTTTTTTAACAAGCAAGAGGATTTAATCCCATGACAATCGCAGTCGGACGCGCCCAGAACGAACGGGGCATCTTTGATGCTCTCGACGACTGGCTCAAGCGCGATCGCTTCGTCTTCGTAGGCTGGTCCGGCCTGTTGCTCTTCCCCTGCGCCTACCTGGCTATCGGCG
>JBOFTL010000910.1:0-8912 GCA_051652045.1 Microcoleus sp.
CATCTTCACCCCGACAGCTAGTACGGTAAAGTTCATGCAAATACTCCGGCAAATAATGCCGCATATCCTGCATTAATTGAGTTGGTGGAATCCCCGCACCCCCGATTGGCAAAGGATCGGCAAACAAAGCACCGTAGCCGAAGTCCTTTTGTTCTTCGGGAATTTGATGGGCTTGTGCGTTGTAGGAAACTACTCCAAAAAACGCCGTTCCCCTAAAGAAAACTGCCTCTACATAAGGCACTGCTGTATCTGCTAAAAACGTCAATTTAGCTTCAGCCGGAAGGATATCGTAAACTTGACCGTCAATCTTAACACTGTAAGTAATCGGTAGATTTGCCGCCGCCACCAAACCCGCCAAAATAAAATCAACTACAGCCGCGATCGACTTAATTTCCCCGCGATCGTAACTGTCAGACAAATCGATAAACAAATCGCTCATCACCCGCCAAAACTGCCCGAGGCCCGTGTAATAAGCCAGCAGCCGCACTTGTTCTGGCAAAAATTCGGGAAAGGCTTTATTGAGTCCCTGCATGAACAAATTGCCTTTCAATTTAGCATCGATCGCCCTTTTTGCCAAAGTGCTAAATTCCGGCGAATCCAAATAACTATCCAAACCACCGCCCCCGTGCCACATCATCGTTCTCATGCAATATTCTGCATACTCAAAATTAATGCGATCGTGCCACAAATAGCGCATTAACTTCGGTAGTGTGACTTCCCCGTTGAAATATTTAAAGAACGGAAACAGCACTAAAAACTGTTCTTCAGCTACATAGTTGAGATTGAGGGAATAGGCATCAAGAACAACACCGTAACTTTTCAGGACGCCGACAACTTCTGTTACATTTTCCGCAGTATCAGGCAGTAAAGCTTTACCTGATTCCAAAAGGTCAATATAGGCTGCTAGCGGATGTGCAGATGGTTTTAATGCGGTACTTGTCATTTAATTTCATCCTTAAGTAAATCACTATCTTTTACAAACAATTCAGCGATCGGTTTGTAGTAGGGACTGAAGTCCCTAAGATCTAAAATACTTTCGATTTAACTCAATTATTGATTAAGTTCGTAGTAGGGACTGAAGTCCCTAAGATCTAAAATACTTTCGATCTAACTCAATTAATGATTAAGTTCGTAATAAGGACTAAAGTCCTCAAGGTATCAAAGATTTTGCATCAACTAACTTCTTTGCTCGGTTTGTAGTAAGGACTTCAGTCCTTAAGTTCTCCAAGATTTTACATCAACTAAATTCTTCATTAATTTTGAAAGATAGGAATTTAGTTCTTTGAGCGGACTGAAGTCCTCACTACGAACCTTTGGAAAGGACTGAAGTCCTTACTACGAACCTTTGGAAAATATCATTGCAAAGTTTGAGCCAATTTAACTGGCGGCGAAACAGTAGCTGCCATTGCGATCGCAGTTTTTTCGCTCAAAGCAATCACAACTCCCGGCTGCACTCCCATTACCAAGATAATTACTGCCAATACTAAGGAAGGAATGCGATCGCGCCACCTGACTTGCGGTAGATTAACTACCAGATCGGAAAGACGACCGAAAAAGGCGCGGTTGACCATAATTAAAAAGTAAACTGAAGTCAAACCAGTGCCGATCGTGCACAACAAAGTTTGTACCGGAAACACCGGCAAACTGCCCCGAAATACCAAAAATTCAGCAATAAATCCCGCCAAACCCGGAATCCCCGCACTAGCCATCACCCCAAGAATCATTAAACTACCAATCATCGGCAAACCGCGATCGGGATTCAACAAACCTTTGAGAACATCGATATTGCGACTGCCGGATTTTTTGTAAACAACACCGACACTTAAAAATAGTAATGCCGAAATTAAGCCGTGGCTTACCATTTGCAAAACAGTTCCCAACATACTCACTTTAGTAGCAGCAGCACTCGCTAACAGGATGTATCCCATGTGCGCGATCGAACTGTAAGCTACAATTTTTTTCATATCTTTTTGAGCGATCGCGCAACAAGCCCCGTAAAGCACGCTCACCACCGCCCAACTAGCCAGCCAAGGTGCAGCCAGCGTCCACGCATCGGGAAACAAACCCAAACCAAACCTCAACATCCCGTAGGTTCCCAGCTTCAAAAGCACGCCCGCTAGCAGCACCGACACCGGCGTTGAAGCTTCTACGTGAGCGTCCGGCAACCAGGTATGAAAAGGCACTAAAGGAATTTTAATTCCAAAAGCCAGCAACACTCCAGCCAACAAAATAATTTGCCTTACCAAAGGCAAAGGAGTAGCCCCTTGCAAATGCGATTCCCCAACTGTACCAACCAAATCGAAACTAGAAGCACCGCTAAGCCAAACAGTTCCCAAGAAAGCACCCAGCAGGACAATTCCCGAAATAGCGGTATAGATTAAAAACTTAGTAGCAGCATAACCCCGGCGTTCGCCTCCCCAAATCGCAATTAACAGGTAAAGCGGAACCAGTTCCACCTCGAAAAACAGGAAAAACAGCAGCAAATTTTGAGCTAAAAAAGCCCCGGCAACGCCACCCATAATTAACAGTATCAAAGCATAATAAAGTCGAGGTCTGCGTACCAACTCATCGGTACTGTAAATAGCTACTCCCGTCAGCAAACTATTTAAAATTACTAGAGGCAGAGACAAACCATCAATTCCGAGGTTGTAGTTAAATCCCAAAACATCTATCCAAGGAATAAATTCCCCAAACTGCAACTGGGCGGTACTGACATCAAACTGAGCGGCCAAAATTACCGACAAAACAAAAACACCTGCCGCCGTAGCGAGCGCCCCATTCCGAACTATTTTAGAACTTACCGTACCCGGCCAAAACCCAATTAGGGCTGCTGCCAATATTGGTATCCAGATTAAAGCACTGAGCATCTATTAAAATTGTCCTTTATTACACAGCATTTAGAGCTATATTTAACAGTAACGCAAACCGAGCAAATATCAAAGCGATCGAGCTATCTTTTTGTTAACCTAATTTTCTTGTTAACCTGGATGCAAACCTATCTGAAATCTTCCTATGACCTCTAATTTTACGGCTCCAGAAGATTTGCAAATTAAATCCAGCCATCCTTCCACTCGACTTACAGTTGCCGACTTGGAACAAGTGCAAGCAATATTCTCAGAAGCACAGCTAGACTACCAACTAGAACTGGTTGACGGGAAGATTATCGTTCAGGGATTATTCGATCTTATATCTAGCGAAATTGGAGCCGAGTTGTGCACCTTATTACTAAACTGGGTCAAACCCCGCAAATTGGGAAGAGTTTTTGAATCCAGTGCTGGCTTTATTCTCCCCAATTCCGATCTGAGAGTTACGGATGTTTCTTTTGTGGTAGCGGCAGGTCTCAAACAAAGCAAAAGGTACTTTGCCGAACTGGTTCCCGACTTAGTTGTAGAAATTAAATCACAGTCCGATCGCCTTAAACCACTCAAAGAAAAAATTCTATCATTTATCGAACTCGGAGCCAAATTAGGAATCTTAATCGACCCCGACAAACGCACAGTTACAATTTACACCGCCACAGCCGAACCAGTTACATTGAGAGACGGCGACATTCTTTCAATTCCCGAACTTTTACCCGGTTGGGAAGTCCCCGTTGCAGAATTATGGCCGATCGAATTTGAATAAAACCAGGGAAAAAGCAGACAAACCCCAAACAAATTCATCTGCGTTAATCCCCGTTCATCCGCCCTCATCAGCGGTTCAAAACTGCCAAATAATCAACGCCAACAACACTGCAACTCCACCCGCAATAGTCAACACATAAAACTGCGACTGACCCGTACCGCTGTACTTCAAACCTTCCCCACTGAAAATAGTTGCCAAACCGAATAAATTAACCGCCCCATCCACCACATACTTATCAGTCCAAGCGCTGATTTTAGCAAGAGACTCCACAGCCCAAACTACAGTTAAGCGGTAAATGCGATCGATATAAAAATCGTAAGCCAACAAATTCTGCAACACCGGCACCGGCAACCGCACAGGTCGAGGTATCATCCCGAACCAATAAATAGCAGCCCCAACAGCACAGCCGAGAAATCCAGATAACACCAACAGCGGTATATCAAACGTCTTCAACAATGAATTTAAAGCATCTAAATTCGCATCTTCAGCCCAAACACCATTCCAGCTAATTAACAATTGCCACTGCTGCAACATCCAAGGTACTAACAACCCAAATACCGTCAAAGTTACCATCGGCACAGCCATCGTCCAAGCTACTTCTGGAGCTCGACGAGTTTTCGGCTGCGGTTTTCCCAGAAATACCAAACCGAACACGCGAGTTAAATTTAGCGCCGTCAAACCGTTAATTAACAACAGTACAATTACCAACCACAAAGGTACCGTCCAAAACCCGTTCAGCCAGCGCCGCATCGCCCAAAAATTGCCCAGCGGTAACAATGCCACCATCCCCGCACTTCCTACTACAAAAGCAGCCGTCGTTGCAGGCATTCTCGACCACAGGCCGCCCATTTCGGTTAAATCTTGAGTGTTAGTGGTCGAAATAATTGACCCGGCACTCATGAATAACATTCCTTTGAATATTGAATGCGCTAACAGCAGCAGCAAAGCAACGTCAACTTGATTGAGTCCGACTGCGATAAACACCAAACCTAAAGAAGCACTGGTAGAATGAGATAGAGTTCTTTTCAGGTCAATTTGGGCGATCGCTACCAAAGAAGCCCCAACAGCCGTCACCGCACCCAAAACTACCAACACCGCATCAGTTACCGGCGACAGTGCTAACACGGGCTGCAGTTTAATTAAAGTATAAGCTCCAGCACCTACCACTACCGTATTCCGCATAATCGACGCCGGATTCGGCCCTTCCATCGCCTCATCCAGCCACAAATGGAAAGGAAATTGAGCGCATTTAGCAGTTGGCGCGGCGATTAAAGCCAAACCTAAAAATGTCGCAATTGTCGGAGACAAAGTTGCAGTTTCCGCCCATTCTTCTAAATCTGAAAAATTCAAACTTCCCGCTAAAGTTGACAGCGTTAATACTCCCATCAGCAGCAGCACGTCTCCGATACGCTTCGTTAAAAACGCATCTCTAGCTGCCGTTACTACCAGTGGTTGAGCGTACCAAAACCCTACCAGCAAGTATGTTGAAAGTGTCAGCATTTCCAATAAAGCATAAGTTAACAGCAGCGAGTCGCTAATCGCAATACCGCTAAGTGCTCCTTCAAAAAAACCCAACAGCCCAAAAAATCGCGCCATTGCCCAGTCTTTTTCCATGTAGCCGATAGCGTAAATTTGCGCTAGCAAACTGAGTAGGGTCACTAACTCCATTGCCCCCACGCTGACTGTGGAAATTTCTATGGCAAAGGATAGGTCTAAATCTGCCGCTTGCACCCAGTGGACGAGTAACTGTTGGGGGGGTAAATCCCAACTTGCTGCAAAAATCACTGACCCGTGGAGGAATGCCACCACTGTCATCAACAAATTGAAGTAAGCCGCCGGTCTGGGCCCGGTACTGCGAATCGTGCCGGTAGACCAAGGCAAAGTTAAAATTGCGCCTATTAAACCATATAAAGGTATCCACCAACAGGCTTGGAGGAGAAATTCAGACATTGTATTTATCCGTTAATTTCAAAAAAATTCAAATTAGCGGCTGCCTCTTATCCAAAAGCAGTCGCGATCGATCGCACCACGCAATAGAACTACGACTAGACTCGATCGTATAGTTCTGGCAAAAAACTTTGCATCCAGGATTAAATATACCTTAAATTTCCCGAGCTGATAATCATTCGATCGCATAATTAGTTGCTAAGCTGTCCGGGCGATCGGAAAAAAAAACGCCCTCAGCTCGGCAGTTAAGCATTTTTCCCCTTCGATCGGCGATCCCCTTTGCGAAAACTGCAACCTCCCCAGCCGCCAGTTTCCTTCCCTTACCAGAGCAAACTCTACTTTGCTAGATATTTATACTTACCGCTCTCTCTAATGTTCAGCTCTTTTACTCCGCTTTATGTTAAGGTTATTAAAAAAATGTTAAATTATTTGAAGTAACATAAAAAATTCTAATTTTTGTTATTAAACTTTATGATGCTAGTTTATATTGTCAAGGTGGACAGCTTAGCCTATTCTTAAAACAATAGGAAGCTAAAAACCGTTTTCCTAAATAAATTAATGTGGCTATCCCCGTCCAAATTTTGAGACTTGTCAAAGATTTGCACCGGAAATTCCGCACGCTCTCAAAGGAGATTCAAAAATGTCAATTGCTGTGGGAATGATTGAGACAAAAGGCTTTCCCGCTGTTGTCGAAGCTGCCGACGCGATGGTCAAAGCAGCCCGCGTTACCCTCGTAGGCTATGAAAAAATCGGCAGTGCCCGCGTCACAGTTATCGTGCGCGGCAACGTATCGGAAGTCCAAGCCTCAGTAGCTGCGGGAGTAGAATCAGCCAAACGGGTGAACGGCGGAGAAGTCGTCTCTACCCACATCATCGCCCGCCCCCACGAAAACCTAGAATACGTTCTGCCAATTCGCTATACCGAAGCAGTAGAACAATTCCGGGGATACTAACATTTCCGGGGATACTAACATTTCCGGGGATACTAAATTTCCGGAGATACTTAAGTTCGCAGCGCCGTTAGCGTCAAATTCGCAAAATTCAAAAAAGGCAAAACGAAAGGCCGCAAAACTGAGAAAATCAGTAGAGCGAAAATTTAGTCGCGCCAAAAATGGTGCAGCGAAAATTAGCGCCACCAAAAAAGATCGCCAAAAAAGATCGCAGTACAGTTGAGCAAATCTTTATTCAGGAGTATAACCAATGGCAATTGCAGTTGGCATGATTGAAACCCTAGGCTTTCCCGCTGTTGTAGAAGCTGCCGACGCGATGGTCAAAGCCGCTCGCGTCACCTTAGTAGGGTACGAAAAAATCGGTAGCGCCCGCGTTACAGTTATTGTAAGAGGAGATGTCTCGGAAGTGCAAGCTTCCGTAGCCGCCGGAGTAGAGTCAGTGAAGCGCGTTAACGGCGGACAAGTCATGTCCACCCACATTATCGCCCGCCCCCACGAAAACTTGGAATACGTGCTGCCGATTCGCTATACCGAAGCTGTCGAACAGTTCCGGGAAGGCGTCAGCGGCATCCGCCCTCTCAACCGTTCTTAATAGCTACAGCCGCAAACTGATAGTGGGGAAGGGAGCGTTTAACAATTAAAAATTAAAAATTAAAAATTAAAAATGGCGACAGTTTTTGATTGAATATTTTTAATTTTTAATTTAAAAGCTGCAGGGAAAATTGGCGGTAAATTCTTTTACCAATTACCTGTCACGTAAAATGCAAATGGCCAAAGTTCGGGGCACAGTTGTCAGTACCCAAAAAGAACCGACGCTGAGAGGATCGAAACTGCTACTGCTGCAATTCATCGACGAAGAGGGTTCCCCAGTACCCGGATATGAGATAGCCGCTGACTGTGTAGGTGCGGGTATAGATGAATGGGTTTTAGTAACTCGGGGAAGCGGTGCCAGGATTGCGCCTGGAAGCGAAAACCGTCCGATCGATGCTTTGGTAGTAGGTATTATAGATACTGTCAGCGTAGATAACCGCCTCATTTACAGTAAAAAAGACGACCCGTACCGTTAGTTGCGGCAGTTAGTTAGCAGTTGGCAGTTAGTGGAAAAATAGCTAACGGTTAACAGCTAACCGCTAACAGCTAACAACAAAATTTTTCAATTTAGGAGAACTTAAATTATGGCAGTCCGCAGCGTTGCGGCTCCCCCAACGCCTTGGTCGAAAAACTTGGCAGAGCCCAAAATTCACGACACAGCCTACGTACATTCCTTTTCTAACATTATTGGGGATGTTCGGATCGGTGCTAACGTGCTCGTTGCTCCTGGGACATCTATCCGCGCCGACGAAGGCACTCCTTTCCATATCGGAGAAGGAACCAACATTCAAGACGGAGTAGTAATTCACGGTCTAGAGCAAGGTCGAGTCCAAGGAGACGATGGCGATTCCTATTCAGTTTGGGTAGGAAAAAATTCTTCCCTCACCCACATGGCTTTAATTCACGGGCCGGCCTACGTAGGCGACCAGTGTTTTATCGGCTTTCGGTCTACGGTGTTCAACGCCCGAGTAGGAAATGGCTGCATCGTGATGATGCACGTATTGATTCAAGATGTGGAGATTCCCCCAGGCAAATACGTACCTTCGGGAGCCGTGATTACCAACCAGCAGCAGGCCGACCGCTTGCCAGACGTTCAAGATTCTGATGTTAAATTTGCTACCCACGTCATCGGAATTAACGACGCTCTGAGAAAAGGCTACCGCTGCGCTGACGATATCGCCTGTGTAAGACCCATTCGTGACGAGCTTAGTAAATACCCAGATATGACTCAAAGCAATTATTCTACCCATTCCAGCGGTCAACTGAACTCGCAGCTAGTCGGTAGCATCCGCAATTTGTTAACACAAGGTTACAGCGTTGGGGCAGAATACGCCGATGCCCGCCGCTTCCGCACCGGTTCTTGGCGCACTTGCGGGCCGATATCGTCTACCCGCGAAGCAGATGTCATCGCAGCTTTGTCCGCTTGCATGGCAGACCATCAAGGAGAATACGTCCGCTTAATCGGCATCGATACCAAAGCCAAGCGTCGGGTGCTGGAGGAAATCGTGCAGCGTCCGGGCGACAGCGGCTCGAACGGCGCGCAAGCTTACCAGTCTAACGGCAAATCTGCGACAAGTTCATACCACAGTAGCGGTTCTGTGTCCAGTGGCAAATTGAGCGCCCAGACTGTCGCTCAAGTGCGCAGCTTGCTGGCTCAAGGTTACAAAGTAGGTACGGAATACGCCGATGCCCGCCGTTTCCGCACCGGCTCTTGGCAAAGCGGACCCGCCCTGCAAGCGCGGAACGAGTCTGAGGCTGTCGCGGGCTTGGAAGCCGTAATGAACGAGCACCAGGGAGAATA
>JBOFTL010000911.1:0-3329 GCA_051652045.1 Microcoleus sp.
ACAGCCAGAAAATTCGGTAATAAATCCAGTTTATTCGATTGAAGTGCATTCAGGATTATTGCTAGGTTTGTGAGGTACAAATAGATTGTATGTAGGGACACGGCAATGCCGTGTCCTTGAGAGGATTGTTCGATAGGCCCGCCTGCATCATAAGCCTGCCATCTCCTGTAAGTTTTGCAGGCATTACATAAAATAATTTACATAATGCTAAGTATATAATGTAACTAGCTGCTAATTTATTTTACAATTTTCCACTTCACTTTACTGTCCTGTATTAAAAGGTAATGTGTGATGACTCAAACATCTGTAAGAAGTACCAAAAATGTCGAGCCACAAACTCCTGTTGTTGAAGAATCAGAAACAATTTTGCCGCTAGAAAATGGCGATCGACTTTCGCGGGATGAATTTCACGATCGCTATCTTGCCATGCCCCACGTTAAGAAAGCCCAACTAATAGAAGGAGTTGTATATATGCCCTCGCCAGTACGTCACAGAAGACACGGTAAACCTCATGCGGCGATTATCGCATGGTTGTCAGATTACTGGCTGGCAACACCAGGGGTCGATCTGGGTATTGAAACGAGCGTGTTTTTAGATGGGGATAACGAACCGCAGCCAGATGCTTTGTTGCGCATTGAAAATGGAGGAAATTCGCAGATTACTGAGGATGATTACGTCCAAGGCGCGCCAGAATTAATTGTAGAAATAGCTGCGAGTACGGCGTCTTACGATTTGCACGATAAGAAAAAGGCTTATCGGCGAAATGGAGTGCAGGAGTATATCGTGTGGCAGATTAATAAAAACCGCTTGCATTGGTTTAGGTTAGAAAAAGGCAAGTATGTTTCGATTAAACCTGATGATAATGGCGTTATCCGCAGTGTAATTTTTCCGGGTTTGCGGTTGGCTGTACCTGCTTTGTTGTCGGGGAATTTAGCGCAGGTGATGGCGGTGTTGCAGGAGGGAATTAATTCAGATGAACATCATGAGTTTGTTGAGAGTTTGTCTGGGAAGAAATTCGGTAGTTAAAAAGGTAGTGGCGTTTGAAATCGCTTATTGGTGGGAAATCGAGTTTCGATCGAGTGCAAAAATACGGACGATCGCCAAACGGATTAATGTCCCATTCTCAAATTTTAGCTGCGCTAAAATTCGAGAATGACACCGCCCTAATTTGGGGAGATCTCTAAGACAAAAAATACGCCCGAGAGTTTTGATCCGCAAACTTAAAACAGCAATCGCAGCAGTACGGAACCGAGAGAACCCAGAAGGCTGCCAAAGTCGCCACCACCGGTGCGTGGTTCTGTTGGCTTTTGGCGCGCTACAATTGCTTTGGCTAATTCCTTTGACAGTTGTTCGCCTTGAGGATTGCTTTGAGTCGCAAATAATTGCTGCGCTCGTTGTGCGTCAGCAGTTGCGCCGGCAAAGTCTCCTAAATCAGCGCGAGACATACTGCGGGCAAAATAAACTGCCGCCATATCCGATTTAAGATTCAGAGCTCGATCGTAATAATCTATGGCATTTCTGTAGTTTCCAGCTTTCGCCTCAAACACTCCCAATCTGTAAAAATCCTCAGCCGTTCCGATATTATCGGGCATTCCCCGAACTCCCAACAGTTGCGCGCCAGTCAAATTAGCAGCCGTCAAATTGGAACCCGCGAGAAAAGCGCTTCTCATGTCAGCACCGCTGAGATTGGCACCGCTGAGATTGGCACCAGTGAGGTTGACACCAAACAAACTCGTGCCGCTGAGATTGGCACCGCTGAGGTCAGCACCGCTGAGGTTTGCCCTGCTGAGGTTTGCCCCGCTTAAGTCAGCACCTTTGAGATTGGCCCCTGTTAAGTTTGCTAAAACCAAACCGACACCGCTGAGGTCGCAGTTGGGACACTGACGGGTTGCTAGTAACTGCTGCGTGTGCTGTACGTTTTCGGCCGCAGCAGGCGCGATCGGGGCGATCGGACTCAGCATTGTTAGAGCCAGCAGGATTCTAAGTTTCATTTTTAAGCATCTAAAATCCAAAATATTAAACCTAAAATAGCTTTTATTGAGGACAGTGGAAATCAACACCAACAGTTTGCTGCAAAAAATTAAGGCAATGAGAAATTCATTGCCTTTTAGCAATTTCGCTGGCAAACCATAAATTTTCGCAACAAATCAGTCGTGGATCGTGCCGTCGGGCATGGTCGCACCCTTAAGATATACTCCACTCAAATTTACTCCCGTAAGATTTGCTCCCAACAAGTTTGCCCCGCTCAGATCGGATGCGTTTAAAACCGCTTCTGTCAAATCTGCCCTAATTAAACTTGCTCCCATTAAGTCAGCTCCGCTGAGGTCTACCTTACTTAAGTTTGCCCCAATCAGATCGGTTTCAGTCAGCACGGCTCTGCGCAAGTTGACTCCGTAAAGGTTGACTCCGTGCAAGTCCGCACGGGTGAGCGTTGCTCTAGATAAGTTGCAGCCGATGAGATTGGTTTGTGTCAGACAAGCTCCGCTTAAGTCTGCTTTGTAAAGATTGGCTCCGATCGAGTCAGCTTGATGCAGGTTCGCTTCAACCAAAAGTGCCTCTGTCAAGTCAGCTCCCCCTAGGTCGGCTCGGCTCAAGTTGATTTTGCACAAATTGGCTTTGCCCAAGTTGGCTCTGTTAAGTTTAGCTTTGCACAGATTGGCACCGATCAAGTCGGCTTCGTACAGGTTGACTCCGATTAATTCTACTTCGTAGAGGTATACCTCGTGCAGGTAGATCCCGCTAAAATTTTTTTCTCCTGTTGCGTATAGCTTGAGCAGTTCGTCAACGTTCATTGTGGGTTCTCGACATCTTTTGAATAAAGAATACTGCCAGTAAGGTCGCTGCACCGGAATTTATGGGATTTTAGATTACTCCAAACCAACTGGATTATCAACTGCTCCGGGTGTTTGAGCCGAGAAGCACAATTATATTGTTTGAGTATAATAAATGAAACTAACTATGTTCGGTATTGGGGCTTTTCCCTGTCCCTTTATTTTCACTTTGTTAAAAGTTAAAACTTTGTCAATCCCTAGAAGGTCTTAATCTTTGAAGAGCTTTCCGCAAACAATAGCGTAACTTGCAGTATTTAGTAGAGTTTACTGAGTTGTGCTGTGACAAAGGTCACTAACAAATGTTAGTGTTATCACATAGAAAGAGGTGTTGCGATCACGGCAAATATGCGGAGATCACCGATAGTGGTACTGTACAGTCGAAGAATTGACAATGCTACTTCCTGCGTGCTTTACTGAAATTCGCGATCGACCAAGTAATTTCACAGATATTGGTAGCTCGCAAAATTACAGAGTTAAGTCTCACTCTGCGCGCATTGT
>JBOFTL010000912.1:0-3027 GCA_051652045.1 Microcoleus sp.
GGAACAGTCGCCCAACCAAGTCCCACACTAGTATCTGTTACAGTGACCTGCTGTCCTACCGCTGTGCCTGCAATGAATGCTTTGTTTGCATCGACAAGCTGATAAGCAATCCCTGTAAAGGTATTAGCTGGGAACGTGATATCGCAAAGCATTCCGCCATTGGGCCTCCGTGTCTGCTCAAACCGAAATGAGACATCTTGAGGCAAAGAAGACACCAAAAGACTGGGATTGCCTGGGTCTGGAGTGGCGTTTGCGGAGTTTGGCAAGGCCACGTCGATCTCCCAAGTGATGGGATGAGGGAGAAGGTCATTTGTGTCTACCGTTCTCCAAAATAATTGGACAGTTCGCTTTAGTGTTGTGAAGTTGTACGTGCTTTGCTGCCATTCGCTCCAGCTCAGATCATCCAAATTTGGTGGATTAATTGAAGACCTCACTTGCAACTTATCCACAACCTTGGCGATCGCGGCATGGGAAATCGGGGCGGTGGATGTTGAGCCAGCCGCATAGGTTTGGTCTGGCCTATCCAGGGCGATATCGACCCCTTTGTCATCGCGGATGATTAGCCCTTTTAGCGATCGCCAAAAAGTCCAGGTTCCTGCCTTTGGCTTATAGCTTGATGGCAGGTCTACCGCTTCGTAGTTGTCTGGATAATTCTTGTGCATTATGCAAGGCCGGAAAAGATGACGGTTAGATTCGATTTAGCAACCAATGAGGTTAGCGTTAACCCAATATTTGGGCCGGAAGCTGTGAATGATTCATCAAACGAACCATTAAGTACGGCTGACCCGTCTAGGACTAGATAGGACGAAATTGTTTTGATGCCCGTTGGCTTGACAAGGGTTGCGGTGTTTGCCGTGAGACTGGCAAGGGTGACGGCTTCTCTGATCTCAAATGGTGAAATATCAAGCGATCGGCTAATGCCCACCCAATTTGCTGCAACGGCGGCATCGGTTCCAACAAGAAAAATAAGGTCCCCAGGGGATGTCGTGTCTGCTCCTCCTATTCCTGCAATTGTCCCGCCCACTGAGACAACAAAAAAATTCCCTGCGGTCAGGGCATCATTCGGCCTTACAGTTGCCTTTGCTGCGGTAGGAAGTGCCCCAGACGAGAGATCAATGGCTCCACGGAAAGAGGACGCCGCATTGGTATCGGCAATAGTCGCAAGCTGCTGCGCTGTTGTCCCATCAAAATATTCGATACGCCCATTCCGATACTGAAATTGTCTTGCGACTGTAGGGGCAGCAGCACCCGTGCCAATTAGGAAGTTTCTAATTTCTGCAACGCTATTACCATCAAGGTGTTTGTAAAGTTGTTGAGTCACTTTCTAGGCTCCTATTTCATACTCAATTTGCAGGTTAAGCAAATCCACTAAGCTGCGGGCTTCGTAGATACCATTAATTCGACGGATATCCAGCAAGTCCGAGATATCAACATCCGAATCAAAGATTTTATAGTCCGCGATCACTCCTGTTGCTACTGGGAGATTTGTCCAGACATTTGCAGGCAACAATGGAAGCACAAATTTCTCAATTTTTGAATCTCCCTTAGGGGTAATTTCATATTCAAAGATCAGATCTTCTTGGCGAACTAAACTGAAAACCTCCCATCCAGAAGCCGCAGTGCGTCTCGTTTCTACCAAAGAGCTAATATCGTTCCCGGTTGAATCAAAGATTTTGAAATCCTTAATTGTTCCTGTTGCCATGGGGAATGGAGTCCAAGCTCCAGCAGGTAAAGTGTCTAAAGGAATAGATTCAATGCGATCGCCCCCTGCTGCTGTGCCACCCCCGCCATGGGGGATAATCTGCAAAAACTTAAACCCGTTGTCAACCATCTGTAGGGTTACAACAGAATTCCCCTTGAGTTGATAGGGCGAATCAACCGGATCAATTTGACTGCCATCACGCAGGAACACCATCAGATCGGCATCAAATGAAATTGGTTGGGGGTCGTTTGTGGTATTGAGCACTGTTGCCCACCATCCATCGGGTAAACTTGATTCAACCTTGGCCCCGCCGCCGCCTTCTAGATGGAATTGCACAGAGGGCTTACTTGATATGGGCAAAGGATTTTGCTCAGCCGCATCATGCTGAACTTCGCTTAGTCCTGTGCCCGACGATGCTCCAGAGGTGCCATAGTGGACATAAGGCCACCAGCTTTTACTAGAGACCGAATACTTTAACAGCATCCAGCCCCGTCTTAGATGATCGTCATTAAAAATCAGCGGGGCCGTCTCAAATGTGTCGTCGCGCATTCGCCAGCGATCGCCAGCCCCTAGCAAAATATTGTTTTTGTTTTCCTTGATTTTCCCAAGTTCATCAAAAATAAAAATATCCGCCCCATCGTCAGGGGCAGTAGGTAACTGAATGGTCCCTTCCCCATCAATATGGATTTCGTCTCCAATCTCTGCATTTAGTACAGTTGCCGTCGTGTAAACTGTACGTCCGATTATTGGCTTAATTGAACTTTTAATGTCGGCTACATCTGTTTTGAGTGCCGTCAATTCCGCCGACGATGCGCCACCGCCCGGAGGTGAAGTTGACCCAATAATCTCTGTTAATGCGGGCACTCAATTTCCTCGTTTCTGGATCGATTGACTGTTCGATCCAATGATGCGTACACATATCTCTATTTAATCTGTGTTTCAGGCTATAATCCTTACTGACTACGGCAAACCCTGAAATTAGCAAACTATGGCGGGAAACAGAAAAATTGAGATCTATGTGCCGTCTAGCCTGACTAATTCACAGGTCCGTGGACTTACCCTTAAGCTATGTCGAATCGCCGTTGGCATCACACTTGAAGAAATGGCAAAAAAAATACACCGGAGCGATGATACGATCCGGCGTTGGGAGAAAGGGACTGTTTGTCCAGACTTAGATGACGTGACGGCGATCGCTGAAGTTTTGGGTCAGCCTAAAGGTTTTTTGGATTAACTCGTTGCTTTTGGCGCGACCTGTGCTATAATTCTAGGGCCAGGAGAGTGAAACGGTTTCACGCTGGGCTCATAACCCAGAAACATCGGGTTCG
>JBOFTL010000913.1:0-4928 GCA_051652045.1 Microcoleus sp.
GTCAGCAGGACGATCGCGCTGACGGCTAAAGCGTAGAGGTCGCTACTGGGCGTAGCGCGACCGCTGTGTAACTGTTCTGGCGGTGCGTAGCCGACTTTACCGACGCTAGTAGCGTGAGTTGTCCCATCGGGAGACTGAACTTTGGTAGCGAGTTCTTTCACCACTCCAAAATCGATCAGCACTGGCATTTGGTCGTTTTGTCGCCGGATGATATTGTCTGGGGAGATATCGCGGTGAATGATGCTGCGGGCGTGGATGTGGGCGAGTACGGGCAGCATTTGCCGGATGAATACCAGAATTTCTGTTTCAGAAAAAGGCCGACCGGTAACTACTCGATCGACCATCAGTTCGCGGTAGGTCATCCCTTCCACGTAATCTTGCACTAAAAACAAGCGCTGATTTTCTTCAAAAATTGCCCGAAATTGGGGAATTTGCGGGTGCGAAATTTGATAGAGAATCGCCGCCTCTCTTTGGAACAGTTCCTTGGATTTTTCTAAAACGTAAGGCCCACTTTGGAGGGGAATAAATTCTTTGAGGGCGCAGCGTTCTTGAAACCGCCCTAAATCTTCTGCTAAATAAGTGCGGCCGAATCCTCCTTGACCTAAAACATTTAGCAAGCGGTAGCGGTTTTGCAGGAGAGTTCCAATAGCAATAGGTGGCTGCATGATTTTAAGTAGATACTTTTAAAAAAAATAGGCGATCGACAGACTTAGAGTGTTAGGTCTTGAAGGCTTGATAGCATACTTCACGCTCTCTCGTCCCGAGTCCCGACGAAAGTATGTATTTTACTTTTTTTAGTGTGAGTTTGAGAAACAGAGATCTCGCACCATGCTCGATCGCCCTGTAGGGGCCCCTTCACCAATAGCCTTACAGCTTGCTAGATAGCGCTTTGATGCGTGAGGTACACAAAGTAAGCGGGTAGGGACACGGCAATGCCGTGTCCTTGCAGGGTTGTTCCAGAGGCGGGCCTACTCGATCGACCTGCAATCTGCCGTAACTGCTGACTGCTGAGTAAGTCTACCTAAATTCCACGTCAGATCCCGATCGCGACATCGCTTGCTGTCTGCTGGTTCTTCCCTCTTCCCTCCTCCCTCTTGCCTCTTGCCTCTTGCCTCTTGCCTCTTGCCTCTTGCCTCTTCCTTCTTCCTTCTTCCTTCTTCCTTCTTCCTCTGACTACCCATTAAGTTTTGCTTTCACTGCTTCTTGAATTTTCTTGCCATCTGCTTTACCTTTAAGCTGCTGCATCGCCGCCCCCATTACCTTGCCCATGTCTTTCGGCGAAGTTGCGCCAACAGATGCAATAATTTCGTCAATGATTTTGTAGACCTCCTCATCTGACATTTGCTGGGGCAAATACTCTTCCACAATTGCCAATTCTGCTGCTTCTTGAGCCGCTAACTCTTCGCGGCCTGCCTTGCTGTATTGTTCGATCGAATCTCGGCGCTGCTTCGCTATTTGCATCAAAACTTCCATCTCTTGGGCTTCCGTCAGCGTTTCTTGCCCCGAAGGACGAACGCTGACTTCTTTTTCCAGAAGAAATTTTTTGATACTGCGAACAGTTTCCAAGCGAACTTTGTCCTTGGACTTCATCGCTGCTTTGATTTCTGCGTCAATCCGTTCTTTTAAGCTCATCGATTTCACCGTTGCTTTGCTAATATCAAAATATTGAGACTGTGCTGCCAATTCTTAACTTTTTTTACAGTTTTTTGCAAGTTTTTGAGATTTTTATCGCGATCGGACTGATAACTGTCGGCAGATAGTAGTTGGTTCGTCTAACTTAACCCTTGTAACAGTAACGTAAAGTTAAATATATCAAAAACGATCGAGAAATATTTCTAGTTTGAGATGGTAAGATAACTTTGGAATAAATATCCTGCAAGAGGCCTGCTGTGATCCGTTCTGCTACTTTACCGCTTCCGCTTACCGAGCCGCCGGTTTCTCCTCACGACCGTCTGCGCCTGTTCTCGGGTTCTGCTAACGTTCCCCTCGCTCAAGAGGTGGCTCGCTATTTGGGGATCGATTTGGGGCCGATGGTTCGCAAGCGGTTCGCTGATGGGGAACTTTACGTTCAAATTCAGGAATCGATTCGGGGTTGCGATGTTTACTTGATTCAGCCGACTTGCTGTCCGGTAAACGATCGCCTGATGGAATTGTTAATTATGATTGATGCTTGCCGCCGCGCTTCGGCAAGGCAAATTACTGCGGTAATTCCCTATTACGGGTATGCTAGGGCCGATCGCAAAACGGCCGGTAGAGAGTCAATTACTGCGAAATTAGTGGCTAATTTGATTACTGAAGCTGGGGCAGGTCGCATTTTGGCGATGGATTTGCACTCGGCTCAGATTCAAGGTTATTTTGACATTCCTTTCGATCACGTTTACGGTTCGCCGGTGCTTTTGGATTATCTGGCAAGCAAGCAGTTGCCGGATATTGTTGTAGTTTCGCCGGATGTCGGCGGAGTTGCTAGAGCTCGGGCTTTTGCCAAAAAGCTCAATGATGCTCCGCTAGCAATTATTGACAAGCGCCGTCAAGCCCACAATGTCGCGGAAGTGATGAATGTCATCGGGGATGTGAAGGGTAAAACTGCTGTGTTGGTGGACGACATGATCGATACCGCCGGCACGATTTCTGAGGGGGCGCGATTGTTGCGCCGGGAAGGTGCGAGGCAAGTTTATGCTTGCGCTACTCACGCGGTATTTTCGCCTCCCGCGATCGAACGTTTGTCTAGCGGAGTGTTGGAAGAGGTAATTGTTACTAATACAATTCCCGTGCCTGATGAAAACCATTTCCAGCAGTTGACGGTGCTTTCTGTGGCGAATTTGCTGGGAGAAACTATCTGGCGGATTCACGAAGATAGTTCTGTAAGCAGTATGTTCCGCTAAACAGTAAAATGCACAAAATGTTTGGGGTGGGTAATTAACTCGCTCCAAATAATGTTATTGAAAGTTGCTCGATCGCCCTCAATATTTATTGACTATTTTTCATGTCTGAATTAACTACTTTAATCTTAAATTTTCACCTATTTAGTAATTTCGATTTAGAAGAAGCTGAGAATTTTGATGAAGTAACAATTTTGTTTGCCGATATTGTTGGTTTCACTCGCTTGTCACAACAATAAACGTACGTTAGATAATATAGCAATCCTAAATCATTTGTGAAGTTCTTACTCCCTCCCCGCGAGTTCGGGGAGGGTTGGGGTGGGGTAAAAAATTTATGACTCCTGCAAGGATTGCCACAACAGTCAAACAGCAGTCTGTATGATTTGAAATTATCAAATTTGTTAACTCCGAACGCTCTTTCTGCTGCAACAGATGGTAAAATCCGATCTTGTTGTCTGGCAGGGCGAACTTTTTCACATAGAAAAAGTCTCGTCAAAATAAGGGACCCAAATAAGGGAGTAAGAGCGAAAAATTATGAAACTTTCACCGATACAAACAGCGGCGGCGGCGGTTGCTTCAGCTATTTTAACATTCGGGGCGATCGGTCCGGCTAGAGCATTTACTTTCGACCAAACGGAAATCAGTCAAGATCGAGTAATTGCGATCGCGCAACCCCGCGCTTTTGGAGGCTACCAACTGTTAATTGTAGAACAGGTATCTAGCAGGCGGCAATGCTGGAGCGAAAGCGGCTCGAATCCGGTGAGAGTCGATCCGCTGTTGGTAACATTTGATTTTACCGGGATTTGCGGTCGCGCTACTGACAGCAACGGATTTTCGATTCGGATGGCCGGCACGGATTTAGCATTAAAATACAGCTTGAGTTTGCAAACTCTTGACGGTAATGTGGTACTTGTAGGTAGCCCTAGCGATCCGAATGCCGAACCGATTATTATCGGCAGAACTAACGGCGATGCTAACGGGTTTATGAAAATTATTTTAGATCCGGGATGGCGCTTTACTAAAAGAACTTATCAAGGTCGTGTTTTAGGTCATTTTTATTTGACGAGCGATCGAGCCGCACCGGGCGAAACAGGCAATACTGGCGGAAATACTGGCGGTAATACTGGCGGTAATACTGGTGGCAATACTGGTGGCAATACTGGTGGCAATACTGGCGGAAATATTACATTTAGAGATATTGCTACTGATATCTACGCTGCTGAAATTAAAGAAGCTGTAACGCTAGGATTTGTGGCAGGATTTTCTCAAGATAATACTTTTCGACCGCAACTTCCTGTTACTCGAGAACAATTAGTATCTTTAGTATTGGAATCTTTGAAAGGAATTCCAGGCTCTAATATAACTTTTGCTAGTACAGTTCCGGTTCCTCCCTACCGCGATGTCGATCCTAGCCGTTGGAGTGCGTCTAAAGTGCAATTTGCGCGGGATAAAAAGATAGTTAGCGGTTATGAAGATGGAACTTTTAAACCTACGCAGCCCGTGACTCGTGCTGAATTGATGGCGGTATTGCGAAGGGCAGCAGAATTTGGTTTGTCGGCACGAGGAAAGCAGCCGGATTTGGTTTCCGGACAGCCTGCTAAAACTTTTTCAGATACTCAAAATCATTGGGCTGCTGCTATTATCGATCGAATGTCTGCTTATTGTTCTGTAGCTTCGTCTCTTAATGAGGTGGGAACTCGTTTTGCTCCGGATGATTCTGCTCAACGAAATTATGCGGCGGCGGCTACTTTGCGGATGTTGAAATGCGTTAAAGCTCAATAAGAAGGAAGAAGGAAGAAGGAAGAGGGAAGAAGGAAGAGGGAAGAAGGAAGAGGGAAGAAGAAAGAAGGAAGAGGGAAGAAGGAAGAGGGAAGAAGAAAGAAGGAAGAGGGAAGAAGAAAGAAGGAAGAAGGAAGAGGGAAAAGGGATGTTAGCTGTTGCCTATTCCCTATTCCCTATTCCCTATTCCCTATTCCCTATTCCCTATTCCCTATTCCCTATTCCCTATTCCCTATTCCCTATTCCCTATTCCCTATTCCCTATTCCCTA
>JBOFTL010000914.1:0-11643 GCA_051652045.1 Microcoleus sp.
GATCGTCGTTCCAGAAGTTACCATTGTAACGATGTGCATTTGATGGCAGTGATTGCCTGTATCGTGTACGGGCTGCCGTTGCACTTCAAAATGCCAGCGATTCCAGCGATCGCTCGATAGTAAAGGTGACTTTGGCAAAACCAGATTTGAAGCATCGGCGCGATCGCCATAGTTCAAGATAGGGATATCGTCAGGCACTGTTTTTTCTGCTATCAGCATAGGTGCTTCGGGTTGAAACTTTACATCAATTATCAATCGTGTCAAGCACAATTGTAGATTGGGTATGGTTTCAAGAAGCCAGCCAAAATCATCGATCGCCTGAGTTCATAAAGAATTGAAGAACATACACTCGATTTTCTGTTTTTGTCTATCCCGATCGTCGATGTTTTACTACTAACGACATTATTGCAGTCGATCGACCGCACATGAGCCTAGAAACAAAAGCCCTGTTTGTATAGTTTGACCTCACAGTCGAATAGTAAGTTTGACCTGAAACGTAAATATGCTACGCTCGTTATCCGAGTTTCAGGTCAAATATTAGCATCACCAAACTTTGAGGTCAAATAAAGCAGTTTCAACCGTCGAACGATCGCGGGGATACCTAGGCTGTCACCAACAAACTTGGAGAAGTCAGTACGAAAACATCTCTCGTACCGATACCACCCGCTTCCGGTTTAATCGGCGTCGTAAAGTGAAAAAACTCGCGATCGTTCACTAATAATAACTCTCCCGGTTGGAGAACTTTATTAAACACAGGCTTCTCTTTTTTCGCACAATACAAATGCGTTTCCCCACCCACAATATTAGTTCGATCGACCGAGAAAATCCCGATAAAATTAGTACCGTCTTGATGAATTCCTTCCGGTGCGGGATTGCCAAAATTGTGCGGCGAACAACTCGTCCGAATTTGATGCACTCCGATTTCAGCTTCCGGATGAATTTTGCAAGAATCTAAGAAAGCAAAAATCATTTGTTGGAAATTATCTAGCGCAATCAGCCGATCGTCCAATTCGGCATATTCCCGCTTGACATCGCCTACCACCGGATTGTATTCTTTGCTTTGAAACAAATAGCCGTGCGGCAACTTAACTAACTCGTTGCCGTTCACTCCAAATCGCGATAACCTTCTCGATCGATACTTACCTTTAATATAAGGATCGATCGGCATATCGTTAAAAAATGGCTGAAAACCTTCTAGCTTAATCGAGTTTACTTTTCTGAAAGTAAACATGAAAGCATAATCCAAATGAATGGATTCTAATACCGTTTTCATAGATACTTCTCCATGAAGCCTTGCTCCCCTCCTTAGTTTTGCCTTAAGGAGGTATATAGGTATAGTCTAGCTCAGGTTTTTTGTAAGTGTCGTCAAAAACAATACAAAAATTGCAAAGATACGGTAAAGATGTGGTAGCGGATGTTGTAGCGGATGTAACGTATGTAGCGGATCTAGCGGATTAATTATTAAGCGCACCTCAAGTGCGATCGGCAAGACCGAAGTTGGAAAAATATCGAGTCGGTAAAGTTTTGAGCGATTTAGCTCTTGTGTTTAATTAGGTGAACTTACTTACAAAATCCCCAATCTCAAAGCCCAAATCTCCCAACCCTCAATCCCAAATCTCCAATCCCAAATCTCCAATCCTCAATCTCCCAATCCCAAATCTCCAATCCTCAATCTAAAATCCAAAATCTAAAATCGATCGACTGCTTTGACCAAAGATCGACAGGCCTGCAGGAAAATAGCAACATCTACCCCGAGTCCGACATACTGAACTCCCGCATCAATCCACTGTCGGGCAACTTCGGGGTTATCGGCAAAAGTACCCGCAGCTTTGCCGGCATTGCGAATAGTTGTGACGGCTGACTGCATCATGTCAGTGACTCGCGAGTCGCGAACTTGACCGGGAATACCTAGAGACTGCGACAAATCGTAGGGGCCGAGAAAAATTACATCTATGTGGGGTACGCTAACAATTTCTGCTAGATTGTCGATGCCTGTTTTGCCTTCGATATGAATCACGAGTAAGGATTCTTCGTTGAGCGTATCGGTAATATTTGTACCTGCTGCTGTGTAGCGTCCGGCCCGCGTAGCGAAGGAAAGGCCGCGCGCGCCTAGGGGACTGTATTTTGAACTTTTGACGGCATTTTCCGCATCTATTTTAGTTTCGATTTGCGGTATTTGAACGCCGGCGCTACCGATATCTAAAGCTCGCTGAATTTGCGGCCCGTCATTTTTGCGGACGCGGACGACAGGCGCAATCCCCGTACAATCGGCGGCCCGACACAAATCTTCGGCTGCTAGCGAGTGCAAGGGGCCGTGTTCCATGTCGATAACTGCAAAATCAAATCCAGCGTGGCCGCAGATTTCGATAAATGCTGGATAGGCACAGTTCATGAATAAGCCTAGGACTGTTTCGCCTTGTTTGAGTTTTTGTTTTAGTTGGTTCTGAGGCATGGATTGGAAAAACTGGTTTCTATACCAGGACTTACGCAAAAAATAGTATAAGGTGCGCAGTGCGCACCAAGCCCTGTCAAGGTGCTCTCAACGTACTTACGTCATCCTGGGTATCGGATTTCGATTGTCAACCAAATTGATGGTCGATTACGCTTAAAAAGCGTCAGATCGAACGATCCGGGGCAACGAATTTTCAGGGGTTTGAGGGCCTTCTTCACCACGCCAGACAGGGCTTGCAGTGCGCACCCTACATATAGAAGTTTTGCGTAAGTCCTATGTACCTGATTTTATTGAGAACTGCGATCGAGCTTTTAGTCAGACATAAAATCTCAAAAAATTAACTGAAAAAGCATCTAGAAAAATGGGGGCGGAGGGACTTGAATTAACATATTAGCTTAAATCTACGATTTTGCGTCGTTCCAGCCATTGTTCCCTATGTTCTTGATGGCTTGTTTTGGGTTTGAGCGAAAATAGAGCGACCTGCTGTACGCTGGATACAGCAAACAACAGGCCGCTGTTGGGGGGGATTGAGCGAAAAATGAGCGACAAACCTAATTTGATTACAGTAAGTACCTCAGCCGATTACCTGATCGGCTACGAGCGGATTCTTGACTACTTCAAGCAGGCACAGAAAGAGTGTCCTAAAGGAGTAGGGCTTAAGAAGGATAGCAAGACTAAGGTTTCCTACATCACCCTCCAATTCAAGCTAGGCGACAAGCGAGTCAACAAAGCCTGTGGGTGCTACCTAACTATACAAGGTATTGCTGATGCCCTTAGAAAAGCTTACTTAGTTGCCAGCGCTCTAGAATCGTTTTCTAGCGAGACTCAGTTTCTAGCTTGGTATGATGACGTAATTTTAGAAAAAAACGTCATCAAAAACGATTTGATGACGTTTAGCGAGGCAATAGCAAAGGTAGAGCAAGAATACTGGGCGGGACGTACAAAGCGCCGCCAGCAGCGCGACAAGAATAGTGTTAGCCAACAGTATTCTTGGAGATGCGTCTACGGTGACTATTTCAAGCTATTACCTCAAGACAAAATTGTAAATTTGGTAGATATTTTATCGGCAATTAATAGCAAGAAGCAAGGGACTAAATGTTTTAAAAACTGCTTGTGTGCTATGCGAAAGCTAGCCGAAACAGTCGGTAACGCTGACTTGCTCAGTCGTCTTAAAGAAATTGATGCTACGCAAACAGAATTTCGAGAAGACCTTCAAACTTTATCAATCAACGACTTCTTAAAACTTTACGAGGAGGTACTAAGCATCCCCAATAACGATAAACGCTACAATCTGGAATCGCGCAAGCGATGGTTGTGGGTGTTTTCGATGCAAGTAGTGTACGGATTCCGGGTACATGAAGTGTTTGCCGTTCAAAACATTGACCAGCCATTCAAAACCAAAGATGGCGTCACAATTCCTTCGTTGAAGGAGCCTAGCAATCACAAAATGATTGCTGTGGTAGGTGAAAAGACGCTGATAAACACTACGACCAAAACAGGCTATCGGCTTTGCGTACCAATGATTCCCCCTACACATCCCGACTTAATAGAGCGCTTGAAAATCAAGTCGGGCAAGACGCCTGAAATCCACTCAAACTCAAGCAATCCAAAAGTAATTGTTGGGGTGTACAACGACCGCGCAAGAAGAGCATTAAAAAGATGGGACAAGGGCTTTACTCAATCTCATGCGTTACGTCATTTAGCCAACCTTAACGGTCAAATGGGAGGGATGCCTCAAGAAGCAAGGGCTAAAAGTTTAGGGCATTCACCGCAGATGAATGAAGGCATTTATAAAAAACGAGCCAATACCAAAACAACGATTGACCTACTAACTCAATCGACAAAAGAAGCTATTCCTTTGAACGGGGCAATTCAGGCGGTAAAACAAATTGGTAGCGATACAAAGACCATCAAACTATTAGCTGTTATATACAACATCACAACCGACGAAGTTATGGAATTACTGGCGGACTGATGTTTGTAATATCTGAATGCTGGTGTCCACAATTGACCTCAATACACATTCACTCGCGAATGTATGCAAGGTACTTACACCGTTTTAGCGCTTCACAAAACTTTACCTAAAAAGGGTTGACAAATTGACGTAAACCATCGATCGTATGTAACTAAGGAAGATTTGATACGCGCGGTTAACCCGGCACGCCAATGCCAGATTAACTACGACTTCCCCAACTGTTTTCTGCAACAATTGGAGCTTAATAATTATGACAATTTGTAGTGATGTCTCGCACCGAGGCACGCAATTCTTAACGTCTGTATCGGACGACAAAATCATCATCGACCGCCAGACATTCAGGCAAATATTTTCGCTTTTGGGATACTGCGTTGATGAAATGCAAAGAGTCCGAGACAGCGAGATATTCCTGACATCTCTCGACAACTATCTCAGCGAAACCAACAACCCCAACATCTCTAAAGCAGTTTTGCTTTTAAATTGCTGGCTGGAAAACGTACCTGACGGCATTGAAAAAATTGCAGACCATTTGGATGAAGCAAGAAGCATAACGAATTTCATTTTGGCTGCCAGCAAATTAGGGAGGTTGCAGTGACTAGCTCTACCCATTTTCGACGCATCGATCGACTCAAAGCACAAGCCTACGAACTAGGATTTAGCAACGCCGATGCCAAGGAGTTTGGCAAGCTTTCCAAGACTGCTACATGGGAATCACTGCTGAACTTTTACGACATTGATACCACAGACAAACGGATTGTCAACATACCGTCTACATCTGTTGACACGCGTGACTGGACTAATGACGGCACTTTTCCCGTCTGCAACTTTGACGCCAGAATTACCACTGCTGCGAGCTTCCTGTCATGGGTTGACCCGTTGCAACTGCTTGCCTGTTTTTTAGTGTCGATCGGACTGTTTGTACTGCTGCTTTCAGTCATCCCAAATCCCTTTAAGTTCGTCCCGTCCTGCGTCCGCATCAACATTCAAATAGGAGAACAGAAATGAGCTTGCAACTGCGACTGTTTGGCGGCGGTAAATCTGCTGCACCATCAAGTGAATTAGCCCAAGTCGGCGGTCACGCGATCGACAAATCTAAGGTGTTGGCCGCTACTGCCCCCGGCGTCATCACCCCCGAAAATCCCGGCAACTTTACCAGCATCCGCACGGCTCCAATCGTCCCCAACCCCCGCTACTGCGATCGGGATACGGCGGACAAACTCAAGGAACTGGCAAAGCAGAAAACCGAGGACGCGCGACACACCAAGCGCGCCTACAAGGCACTGACTCGGATTGAAGAAGCCGACGCTACAGTCCACAAAGCGCACCGCAAGTATGAGGGTGCAGTAGCCGAAAACGAACTCAAAAAGAAGCGCTCCGACGCCGGCTTAGCCAAGAAACTGCACGGACTCCGACCCGGCTATGCCCGTCTCGGAATGGGAATTGACAAGGCTGACAGCGACGCCCGCACTCGGATTGATGCCATCAAAACTCGTTTGACTGGGGGTAACTAATGAGAGCGATGTACTTGGCAAACTACTTTATTGCCGGGTGCGTCGCATTCTCCCTTTTGGGATGGATAGCGAGCTTGCACCCGATGGCAAGAAAAATCGTACTGTGCCTGCTAGCAGGAATAGCACTCGTGTGGGCTATCTGCTGGCTGCTAGACTTCTCAGTCAGTCAGTGGCTGAAAATTTCAGTCCCCCAACTGCAAGCACTTTTAGTCGGCGGTTTGGCGATGTTGCTGATAGGAATGGGGGTATTTCTATGCAGCTAAAAATGTACGTTTTGTGCGGCAGTGCAGTCGCCCTGTGGCTGATTCCCCTGATAGGATTGAACCCAAAAGTTAGCTGGCACAAAGCAGTTCAAGGAATCAGCTTATGCACTGCAATTGCTTGCGCCGTGAGTGCCGGAAACTCAGCTAAAAAGCTGGCTGATGAAGCCGAAATCGAGATAATTAAGACACGAGCGATTACTGCCGATATTGTTGACGAAATCTCAACCGAGACTTACATTTCCCAACAGCAACGACAGCAAGAAGCAGAACGCATTCTGAACGGCAGAGTCGAACGTTCCGAGGCAGTCGAACAGCTAGAGCGGGCGCTATCGCTAGAATGTTCCACTGAACCAGTTGAACCAGTGACTGAACCGCTGAACCATCTACAAGACAATGATTCCAGTCCCACACAGGAGCGGTTCACGGCGCTTGAACTAGACGCAGAACAAGCAATAAAGCTGATTCAAAAACTGCGTACTGAACTGAACCAGACCCAAATAATTGAGAAACTGTGGTCAGTTAGAAAAGGCGGTTCAGCAGACTGGAAACGAGCGCGCGAGCAGTTCAGGCAGTTGACAGGAGAGTAGTCAGTGTTGATGCAGAATATCGGTTATCTTAAACTCAGAACAAAGATGAGACTAGAAACAATCTTGAAACAGTTCAAGGGAAAAAAGAATGAGTGAAGCACTGAAACTGGGAGACATCCGAATAACAGGAACTAAAGCGGAAATCACAAACACCTTAACAATTTTAAGGGCTAAGGGTTGTGTTTGGAATAGCAAAGAAAAATATCACCCTCAACGAGGTGACGCCACTAAATTTGCCTATTACCTAAACAGCGTGACCGCACCGCTTCTAATACCATCCACATCCGCAACAACAACCCAAAGCAACAACGAACCGCAGCCACGTTCTTATGATGCGGTACTGGGTGGCAAGAGGCGATCTGACAAAACTTGAGGTAAAATTCAAGGCAAGTAAAACTGGCCCAGCTCCCTCGTGGATAATGCTACTGGGTTATCTGTTAAGACCCGATAACGGGCAATTGGTGGAGTCCTAAGCTGTCGGTGACGCAGCTTAATCTACCGGGCGACTCTCAGCCGTTGAGACTGAGAAAAGGTTCTGGACAAGGAAAGAGTAGGCGGCCCGCTCGGTTTCGGCTGATGGGTTCGGGAATCCCCCAGAATAGAGTCATGCGGAGAAGGCAGATCTAAGCAGAGTCTGGGAAACAGGCAGCCACGTAAGGCTGCGCGTACCGAGAACGCAACACACCAATTAAAACCAGGCTAAAGGAACTCATCGGTACGGGGGAATTCGGCCTTTATCGCCACGCTTTGGCGACAGAAGGCTGGTTCCACTTGTAAATAGCTTGACTTTTAAATCAACAAAATACACCCCAAAAAACCGTTGCACTTGTATTGGAACCACAAACAACGGCTTTTGGTACTCGAAACCTGTCCAGAGGACGGGCGAATTAATCATGCAATCATTCTACACCCCAAACAGCTCTTTTTCCAACTCTTCCAAGAACAATCCTTGCCCGGTATGCGATCGCACCAAAGACGGCGACTGTCGCATCTCTCTCGACGGCAAGCTGGTTCTGTGCCACCGCAACATCAATCACGAACGCACCCCGCAAGCAGTTCTAAACCAGTGGCACTATCTCGGCGAAACCTCTGACGGCCGCTGTGGCAAATACATCCTCAAAGAAGACGATCGCACCGAAAAACCGATCCGCCCTGCACTAGCTCGCGACTGGGAATATCCAGCCCGCGACGGTTCCAAGCTCGTGCGAGTGAAGCGGGTTGATGACGGTAGTGGCAATAAGAAAATCTGGCAGGAACGCTGGGACGGTAAGCGTTGGGTTCGAGGCTTAGAGGGTATCGATCGCGCCGATATCCCCGTGTACCGCTACGCAGAAGTACGGCAAAGCATCACCGACAAAAAACCCATCTTTCTGGTTGAGGGTGAGCCTTGCGCCGATTTGCTATGGAGTTTGGGTTTAGCTGCTACCTGCAACATCGGCGGTGGTAACAAGTGGCAACCATCTGACACAAGTGATTTGGATGGCGTGCAAGTCGTAGTAATCGTTCCCGATCGCGACAAACCAGGCATCAAGAACGCTGACTGTCTAGCTAAAGAATTTCCCGGCGCTCAATGGCTCTACCCCTATCCAGAATCGGCAGCATGGGATAATCCGCCAAAAGCAGACGGGTTGGACGTTGCAGACTGGATAGCTGATAAAAAACTGACTGCCGCCGATCTCTTAAATTTTCTTACTTCTCACGCCCGCACGCGGAAGAATGTAGTATGCCAGAAGTATGACAGCAGTGAAAACGACTACATCCCAGACGCAGCACCGCTTGCAGACCAAAATTTCGTACAGAAGGCAGAATCAGCACTTTATTCTGACGCGCCTCATGTGTCAATTTGTGGACAGTTGCACAAATTTACGGGGACTCATTACGAACTGCTACCAGAGCCTCAGGAAAAGCGGCGTATCGGTGACTGGTTGAGCGCTTACTCGGAAAAAGTAAAAGACCGCTACGTCCACAACCGAGCTAAGTCCAGCAATGTAACTGAGATAATGAATTGGGTAGTAGCAAGAAAGGGCATAGACGTGAGTGAGGTCAATCCCGATGGTTTGAACTGCTCTAACGGCGTGATAAAAATCAACCCCGACGGCTCCCACACCCTGATTCCTCACAGTCCCGATCGCGTCTACACCTATGTGGGCTGCAAGTACGACCCCGACGCTGACCCAACTGACTGCGATCGGCTTCTGGAATGTCTGACCCCAGCATATCGGGAAGTGTTTTTGAGGACGGTTGCTGCTGCTTTAGGGGTGAAGCTGGTCAGGAAGAAAATCGGTCGCAAACTCAGGGGGTTGCTGTGTTATGGCGACGGCAGCAACGGCAAAGATACCCTCAGGACGGCTCTTGCTGAAGTCTTGGGACGGGGAATGACTGGCAAAAGTCTTTTGGACTTCAAGGAGTACGACAGGGGACGGAAGTTTAATCTTTTGGGTATAGAACGGTCTTTGTGTAATTGGGCCTCAGAGAATACTTCAGCGGTCAAGCTCGACTCGCTCCAAAGTCTCAAGCAGTTCATTACCGGCGACCCGCTCGATATCGAGCCAAAAGGCAAGGATTCTTATCCCTGCAATCCCAGTGCCATTGGTCTGTTCAACTGCAACAAATTGCCGTCAATCACTGGGGGTATGGAGGCTATTACTAGCCGCTACTCCATCATTAAGTTTGAAAAAACTTACGTGGTTGGGGCCGACCCGTCACGCGGTGAGTTGGAGGCAGACCCGCGTTTTAAGGATGACCCGGATTTTGTGCGCGAAAAAATTGCACCGGCTTTGCTTAACAAGCTACTAAAACTCTTTCCTAAAGTCCTAGCAGAAGGGATTGACCACAGCGTGACGCAGAAGGCAATGCAGGAAGCACAGGAGGAAAGCCGCCATTTGTGGGGGTTTGTTCGCGAGATGGGGATTGAGGCTCAGTCAGGGGGGCGCATCTACGTTAAAGACCTCTGGGAAATGTTGCGCCAGTGGTACGCAGACACCGGGGTTTTGGAGGTTGAGTATAAGAACGGGGCTAAGGAGAAACTGACTTGGAACGATTTACCGAACGAGTGGGATAAACCAGTTAAGGCTGTGAATCAGGTGTACGCAAGGTTTTGCGAGTTGTTCCCTAAGATACAGAAGCACCGCCATAACGAACGTGACGACATGAGTCGTAAAGGTCAATGGTATTTGTCTGGTATTGGATTTGTGCAAAATTTCCAAACAAGTGCAAAAACTGCTTCACCAGCTTCTCCAGCAGATACAGAGCGGGTTACAGCTTCGCCAGTTGCTTCACCACAAAATACTGGAGAAGCAACTGGAGAAGCAAAAACCCTTACACAAAGGACTGGAGAAGCTGGTGAAGCAAATTTCTTAACCGCTGCGGAAATTTTAAAAATCATCCACCAACTACCAGACTCAGAACGCGAGAAATTGGCTGAAGCGCTTACGGGGCAAGACCTTTACCGTCCTTTCAAAGTTGGCGATCGGGTAGCTCACGTCAATCCGGCGGAAAAATCCTACAACTGGCACGGGCGGATCGTGAAAGTCGAAAGCAGTCGATCGTGCATGGTGGATTGGGATGAGCGCGAAAGTATGAGGGGCGGGCGGGTGATTTCAGCCCTATTCTGCAACCTGCGTCACATCTAGAGAGTTTGTGCGAACGCGAAGCTTGCAACCTCAAAAATTAGAAAAATTAGGGGAGTAAGGTAAAAGGTTGTACTATCCGCGATCGCAAAGTCCACCGCAGTCGCAAATCCTGCAACTACTGCAAAGGCCATTGGCTCCATTCACTCCAGTTGCGGCCAGCATCTCGCTATTCGATCGACTGCCTGAAATTCCCCCGCTGCGAAACCGCGAGCTGCAAGTCCGCTGCCTTCCGTTCATTCCGCGTTAGACCCCTCGCCGATCGCAAACACCAGGCATCACCCAGCCGACCTCGACCGCAAAAGACCCAAAATAGCACATATCTCAAGCCAAATAAATCAAAAGCCGGCTGAAGGGCGGATGCTGCGCCTTTGTTGTTTGGCGGCTTTTGGGCTTGACATATGTGCATCAAATATTGTCTAGGGCGGTCGAGGTCTACTTCTAGGGGGTTTAAGAGTTAAGAGTTAAAGGGGGGTAAGGGTATCAATTGCGATCGCGATCGAGCAACTTTTTAATTTCATCTACAAGTAGAGAAAATTGACCCTCGCCTTTTACATCCGCATCTGAAATGAAAACTACCACAGGCACTTTGTACCCAGTAACAGGAGAAAGAGTGCAAGCATTAAAATGCACTACCACAGAATGTTTGCCATCTTCAGAAATAAACTGAGTAGCTACCAACTTAACTCCGCGAAAAGATAAAATATCAGACAAAAACCAAAGCCAGCCTTGACAAGTCCCAGTTTTTCCATCAAATTCAGGCTCAGCATCATCAAAATCATAAAAATCTTCAAAAACCCAAGAAGGCAAAAGAATCAAATCATCTCCCTTGGCTTTAACAGACCTATCAGGTATAATAGGAGTGTCGTCAGAAAGGGAGTCAATACCTTGCGCATCCAGATATCGAGCAAATGACAGAAGTTGCTTAGCGAATTTTACCGGGACTCGAATTAGTTTAGTTTTCGGATGAAGTTTCCAATTTGAGGGACGACCGCGCCGCGAGTTGCCCGTTTTAGCGCGTTTAGATGTTTTCTTGACAGGCATTTTGTTACAAAAAACCGAATTTAGTTACAAATTAACAGTGACTGAATCCATTATACCGTAAAGCTTTGAGATACTTTTGTCTTTCCAATTCGCCGAGTAAATTACGACAAAAACCAACACCAAGCTGCTAAATTAGTACCCGACCGACAGCTTTTCTACACAATCCAATAACAATTAAACAT
>JBOFTL010000915.1:0-11135 GCA_051652045.1 Microcoleus sp.
TCAACTATTTACCAATTATGCAACAAACAAGATTTAACCCTAAAACACTTCTCAAACAAGCGATCGATCCGCATCCCCTATTGATGTTACCAGACGTGCTTGTTGCAGATGCGATCGCCACGATCGGTCAAAATCGTAGCAGTTATACCCTAATTACCCGAGAGCAGAAATTACTAGGAATTTTTACGGAACGCGATGCTGTCAGACTCATTGCTAGCGAAATATCCCTGCAAGGATTGACGCTCGCAGATGTGATGGTGCAAGACTTAATCGTCCTTTCCCAGAACCGAGAGACGGATATCTTCACGGCATTAAGCTTGATGCGATCCTCCCAAATTCGCCATTTGCCAGTTTTGGACTCTCGGGGAAACTTGCAGGGAATCGTGACTCCTGAAAGTCTCAGGGAAGTCCTCCAACCCAGCGATTTGCTGCACCTGCGGCGCGTGGAGTCGGTGATGGTAACTGAGGTGGTTGTGGCTACAACCGCTACCTCCGTGTTTGAAGTGGCGCAGCAGATGATGCGAGAGCGCAAAAGCTGTATTGTCATTTGCCAACCGCCAACAGCGGCCGCAGTCGAAAATCAAGTCGAAAATCAAGTCGAAAATCGGGTCGTACCAGCGGGAATCGTAACAGAAAGAGACATCGTTAGATTCAAAAATACCGGCCTCGATTTAATGGCAACTCCCGTGTCAGCAGTCATGAGTTGTCCCTTGTTTCCCGTGCAGCAAAGCGATACTCTCTGGAACGCCCATCAAATCATGCAACAGCATCATATCAGGCGTTTAGTGGCGGTCGATCGCGCGGGATATTTAGCGGGAATTGTTACCCAAAGTACCATTCTTTTAGCCTTAGATCCGGTGGAAATGCACGCAACTGTAGAAATGTTGCAGCAAGTCATTACCAAAAATACCCAGGACTTGCAAGTGGTAAATGAACGATTGCAACAGGAGATTGCCGAGCGCAAACTGCTCGATGAAAAGGTTAAAAGTTCGATCCAGCAAGTTTGTACTATCTTAGATTCGATCGCCGATATTGTCCTCATTATTGACCGCAAAAAAAACATTCAAATTATCCCGACTCAGGCTAACGATTGGAAGATCGATGGCATCAACATCCCCGCCACAATCATCGAACATTTTTTTCAAGAGGACACGCAAGAAATTTGGTTCGCTCCAGTCAGACAGGCAAGAGATAACCAAGAAACTGTCACATTTGATTGCAGGATAACCGTGAGCCATCGAGATATTTGGTTGACGGCTAAAGTTTCGCCATTACCAGATGATTCGGTAATTTGGGTAGCTCGCGATATCAGCGACAAAAAAGTTGCAGTAGATGAAACTCGCCTGCTACTCTCGACAACTCAAGCCATCAATTCCGCAGAAAATATCGATCGCGCTTTATCAGACATTTTATATTTAATTTGCCAGCATATCGGTTGGAATTTTGCAGAAGCCTGGATTCCCGATCGCGGAACGTTAAAATGCAGTTCGAGTTGGTGCGATTGTGAGAACAGTTTTGCAGAATTCCGGCAGCTCAGCCAAAGCATGACATTTGCTCCTGGTGTGGGACTGCCGGGGCGAATTTTTGCATCCCAGCAAGCGGAATGGGTTGCCGATATTTCTTGCACCGCAGACTCGATTTTTTATAGAACAAAAATAGCAGCGGGCATCGGATTGAGAGCGGCTTTTGGCGTACCGATTGTTGACAATAAAGAACGCCAAGTGTTGGCTGTTTTGCTATTCTTTAAATGCAATCCCAGCGCCCAAGCACCGCGAGCGATCGAGCTAGTTAATATTATTACCTCTCAGTTAAGTTCTCTCATCGGCAAAAAACAAGTAGAACAAGCCTTGCACACATCTCAAGCTAGATTTGCAGGCATTCTCGAAATTGCTAGCGATGCGATTATTACAGTAGACGAATCCCAGCGCATCACCCTATTCAATCAGGGAGCCGAACAGATTTTCGGTTACAAAGCTGAGGAAATTTTAGGTGAATATCTCGATTTGCTCTTGCCAGGAAGTGTCAAAGAAATTCACCGCCAGCACGTTAACTCCTTTGCCGAATCTGTCGGTAAATCGCAACGGATGGGAAATCGTAGTGAGATTTTGGCGCGCCGCAGAGACGGTACAGAATTTCCTGCTGAAGCCTCAATTTCCCAACTAGAAATCGATGGTGAAAAAATCTTTACTACCATTTTGCGCGATATTAGCGATCGCAAGCAACAAGAAATAGATATTCGCGAACTAACTGCGGCGCTAGAAAATGCTGTAGAAGGAATCTCGCGCCTGGATGCGCAGGGACGTTACATTGCAGTTAATAAAGCCTATGCAGGTATAACTGGTTATGCGCCCGAAGAAATGATCGGCATGGAATGGCCGCTTACAGTGCATCCCGATGATTGCGAAAAAATGATTGCAGCTTATCAAGAAATGCTCGCTGTCGGTAAAGTGGAAGCTCAAGCCAGAGGTGTTCGCAAAGATGGTTCTATCTTTTACAAGCAACTCTTCATGTTCGCAGCCCACGATGATGCGCGCAATCTCATCGGACATTACTGTTTTATGAAGGATATCAGCGAGCATAAACTAGCAGAAGCAGCATTACGGGAAAGCGAAGCGCAGCTTAATACTATTGTTACCCACAGCTCAGATGGGATTGCGATCTTAGACCGCAATGGTAACATTTTATTTGCCAATCCCGCAGCAGATCGAATGTTAAAATTAGGTCAGGAAAATTTAATTAACTATCAATGGAAAATCCCATTCCGAGAAATAGCAGAAGTAGAGTTGATGCGATTTGATGGGGAAGTTTGCATTGTGGAGATGAAATCAACTGCTATTCAATGGTTGGGGAAATCGGCTTCTTTGATTGCCTTGCGGGATATTAGCGCTCGCAAACGGGCCGAAGCAGCTTTGCAAGAAAAAGCACAACAAGAAAAAGCGATCGCCACTGTCCTCGGGCGGATGCGCGAAACCCTAAATATTGAAACTATTTTCGCCGCCACCACCGCAGAATTGCGACAAGTTATTCAGTGCGATCGAACCGTCGTCTATCAGTTCAATCCCGATTGGAGCGGACAATTTGTTGCCGAGTCAGTAGCAAATGGCTGGACTCCTCTGATACCGCAATTAAATGTTAACTCTCAGGAAAACGCAAAATTTGTGAACCAGCCTCGCTGCAATTTAATCACAACTATGCTGACAGGTTATGCCGAACCATTTGCTGATAGTTATCTGCGCGAAACACAAGGCGGTATTTACAGCCAAGGTATTAATTATCGAGTGAGTTATGATATCTACAGATCGAATTTGACCCCGTGTTACGTCGAACTATTGGAAGGATTTCAAGTCCGAGCCTACATCATTGTTCCTATCTATTGCTGCACTCGGCTTTGGGGGTTGTTAGCTTGCTATCAAAATGCAGGCGATCGCAATTGGACTCAAGCAGAAATTAATACAGTAGTTCAGATTGGGATTCAGTTAGGAGTTGCTTTGCAGCAAGCTCAATTGCTCGAAGCAACCCAACAGCAAGCCGTGCAACTCCAACAGGCAAAAGAAGCAGCAGAAGCTGCCAGCCGTGCTAAAAGTCAATTTTTGGCGAATATGAGCCACGAATTGCGCACTCCTCTCAACGGGATTATGGGTTACGCACAAATCTTGCAGCGAGACTCAAATTCCACCGCCAAACAACTCGAGGGATTGAATATTATCTATCAGTGCAGCGAACATTTACTGATGTTAATTAACGATATTTTAAGCTTGTCAAAAATTGAAGCTAACAAACTGGAACTCGAGCCGGAAATGCTGAGTTTTCCTCTATTGCTGCAAGGAGTTTCAGAAATATTCGCCCTCAAAACCCAGCAAAAATCTATTCAGTTTACCTACGAAGCTTTGACCCCACTACCCCAAAGAATTTATGCTGATGAAAAGCGACTGCGCCAAATTTTAATCAACATTCTGTCCAATGCTGTCAAATTTACTGACACAGGCAGTGTTACTTTCAAAGTAGAGATAATTCAAGACGAAAAATTGCCACATTCTCAATCTGCGATCGACAAAAATCCTGAATCTCAAATCTCAAATCTCAAATCCTCAATCGAAAATCCAAAATCCAAAATCCAAAATCAATCTCAATCTGCGATCGATTTGCCTCAATCTCAAATCTCAAATCTCAAATCCTCAATCGAAAATCCAAAATCCAAAATCCAAAATCGATCGATTCGCTTTCAAATTGCAGATACAGGCTGCGGGATACCTCCAGAATACTTGGAAACCATCTTTTTACCATTCGAGCAAGTGGGAGTTCCTTCGCGTCGCAGTGAAGGTACTGGGCTGGGACTGGCAATTACTCAAAAACTTCTCGCTTTAATGGGAAGTGAAGTTTTTGTCAGCAGCCAGCCGGGAGTTGGTAGCACATTTTGGTTCGATTTAGTAGTGCCAGTTGTTGCAGGTGCGATCGACTCAATTGCAGCGCGATCGACCGATCGGATTGTAGGTTATCAAGGTGCAAAACAAAAAATTCTCGTAGTGGACGATCGCCCGGAAAATCGGGGGGCAATTGTTAATTTACTTTCGGATCTCGGCTTTGAACTCCTGGAGGCGGCCGACGGACAAGAAGGTTTAGAAAAAGCGACGCAATTTCAACCGAATTTGATTCTTGCTGATTTAATTATGCCGGGGATGGATGGTTTGACAATGATCCGACAACTGCGCCAATTGCCTCAGTTGCAAAATACAATTATTATCGCGGTGTCTGCGAGCGTCTTTAGCAGTGACCGAGAACATTGTTTGGCATCTGGATGCAACGATTTTCTAGCCAAGCCGATAGGGGTAGCAGATTTGCTTGACAAAATCAAGAGCTATTTAAACTTGTCATGGATTCATCTAGCAACAGGATTGGGAGAAAATTTGACTCCGACCGGGCCGGGTGTTTGTAGCCTAGATGCAATGGTCATGCCCCCAGCAGAGGAATTGCTACTCTTGTATGAAGCAGCTAAAGGGGGTAATGTAGAAATAGTCGAACGGGAAATCGATCGACTGAGGCAATTAAACTCCGAGTACAGTTGCTTTTCTGCCAGGGTGTTGGAACTTTCCGGAGATTTTGAATATCAAGAAATTGTTAACTTAATCGATCGGTCTTGAATAAGATTGGCACAGAACAAAATTTAAAATCCAAAGAATTTGCTCTCAAGCGGCAAGCTAGGGGCAGTCATCTTGCCATTAGTGTCAACCCTCGATCGATACCCTTGAGAGGCATTGTCTATGATTATGATTGAGTTTAGATTCCCCTCGCATCCTCCTTAAGAAGGACTACTTCCCGTCACCACTCATATATATCATCAGCGTCAAATAATGTTTAAAAAATTTCTTAGAGATGGTATGCAAATGCTAGAGCGAGAATCTCAAATGGAGTGCAATTCACAACAAAGTTTATCTCAGCCCGATCTGGTTGAAAACAACAGTCAAAATAAACAGCAAATTCTAGTAGTAGACGATACGAGTACGAACCTGAAATTAGTTTCAGATTTTTTGAGAGAATCACAATTTGAAGTGCGGGTTGCTAAAAGCGGTCTTCAGGCAATGAAACTTTTGGAAACAATAAACCCAGATATCATTTTGTTGGATGTCGTGATGCCAGAAATGGATGGTTTTGAAACCTGCCGCCTCCTGAAAAGTTCTCCGAAAACCAAAGACATTCCAGTAATTTTTATGACAGCAGTTGATGATGCTGCTTCTGCCGACTATAAGGTCAAAGGTTTGGAACTGGGGGCTGTTGATTACATCAGCAAGCCGATCCAATTGCCGGAAGTGTTAGCCCGCATTAAAATTCACCTGCACCTGCGTTATTTAACTCAGCAGCTCGCGCAGAAAAAAGATTTATTAGAATCTGTATTTAACGAATCGAACGATGCAATTTTTTTGGTAAATATTGAAACTGGTTTAATTGCTGATTGCAATCAAGGCGCAGTGAGAATGTTTGAAGCAAGTAACAAAGATGAGTTACTAAATTTTGCGGGAACTACCTTACAAAAACAACCTTTTACAGCAGAAGAAATCGGTTTACTCAGGCAGGAAATCGAGGTCAAGGGTTTTGCCAGCAGGGAATTGGAATACGTGACGAAACAAGGCAATATATTTTGGGGAAACTTAGTTGTCAAACAAATCAATTTAGCTGGTAATAAAATGAGATTCGTGCGAGTTGCTGACATTAGCGATCGCAAATTTGCAGAAGCACGCGATCGGGAAAAGTCGCGACAGCTAGAACAGGCATTAGACGAACTAAAGCGCACTCAAGCTCAATTAATTCAAAATGAAAAAATGTCGAGTTTGGGTCAAATGGTAGCTGGTGTGGCTCACGAAATTAACAATCCCATCAGCTTTATTTACGGTAATATTACTCCGGCCCGCCGCTACTTCCAACAACTGGTAGATCTGATCGAACTTTACCAGCAAACTTACCCCCAATCGACACCAGAAATTGAAGCTGTAATTGAGGAAATTGACTGGGAGTTTTTGGTATGCGATTTCTCAAAAATGATGGATTCAATGCAAGTAGGGGCCGATCGCATCCGGCAGATTGTCCTCTCCCTCAGAAACTTTTCGCGACTGGATGAAAAAGCATTGAAAGCTGTAGATATTTGCGAAGGAATCGATAACGCCCTAATGATTTTGCAACATCGGTTAAATTCCCAGGACGATCGACCGCCGATCGAAGTGATTAAAAACTACGGTATTTTGCCTCTAGTTACTTGTTATGCCAGTCAGTTAAATGAAGCATTTATGAATATTTTAACTAACGCGATCGATGCTTTGGAATGCCAAACAACTCACAGAGTAATTACTATCAGTACCTCGATCCGGTCTAAAGAAACTACTACTTCTAATAATAAATTTGTGGCGATTCGGATTGCTGATAACGGTCCCGGCATGAGCGAAGTGGTGAAAAACAAAATATTTGACCCATTTTTTACTACAAAACCGATCGGGCGCGGCACGGGGTTGGGATTAGCCATCGCTCACGAAATAGTTGTGGAAAAACACAAAGGTCATATCGATTGTATTTCTGGTTTAGGGGAAGGTACAGAGTTTATTATCGAAGTTCCGGTAAAGCTAAGATTGCGCACTTAGTTTAGAGATTTTAGATTTTAGATTGGGGGATTATTCGACTTTAGATTTTTTGATTGTTCGATTGGGGGATTGTTCGATCGAATTGTAGGTTGGTTTGAGGAACGAAACCCAACAGTTGTAGGTTGGGTTGAGGCACGAAACCCAACATAAAAAACCTCAAACAGTTGTAGGTTGGGTTGAGGAACGAAACCCAACATAAAAGGTTTCAGACTAAGATTGCGTGCTTAGTTATGTTTGTAGGGATGCGGCACTACCCGATCGAGCGGACTGAAGTCCTCACTACGAACCCTTTTTGTTATGGTAATCGATCGAACACGATTTTATTCATTCATTTTTAACCAACTAAATACTTGTTCGGCACTGATATTCAAGGGAATCATTTCAGGTACGGGCAGGATATCGCTACCTTCGCAAAATTGCGGTTGTTGGTTCGGCAAAAATGCTAAGATCGATCGATCTGCTGGATCTGCGAGCCACCCCAACTGACAGCCGTGTTTCAAACAGTGAATAATTTTTTTAGTTACGCGATTTGAGCTTTGTTGGGGCGACAAAATTTCGATCGTCCAATAGGGCGCAATTAACACATCATCTAATGGTTCGCCGCTGTCATCAAATTGAATTTGTTCCCACAATAATACTGAAATATCTGGCACGATCGATCGACCGTCAAAGGTACACCGCAACTCGGGAAAAGCATAAGCTATTTTGGCTTCCTCTACTACTTCATTAATAGAACGAATCAGTCTCCCCTGAAGGCGAGAATGTTTGGTTTTCGGCATCGGTTTTTGGATGATTTCCCCATCAATGTATTCGCTGGCAGGTTTGGTTTCTGACAGTTTCAAAAACTCTGTAAGGGTGAAGCGTTCAGTTGCGATCGTCATAACTCATTCAGCCAATGCTATCTATGATTCAGTGTAACATTTCTCTGGCGCTCGATCGGATATTTTCACTCTCGTACACTTTACCAAATTGATTCAAGATTCAAAATAAATCCGGGCAGAATATCTTCACCCGATACAGTGGTTGGAGATGCTAACACTTCTACTTCTTGATGCTGGCGGTAAATTTCTACTTGTCGCGACTTGCGGTTAATTAACAAACCCAAAAGCGCACCGTTGTCTCGATACTCTTTCATCTTATCCTGAGTTTCTTTCAAACTGTCGCTGGGAGAAAGCAACTCGACTACAAAATCGGGACAAATAGGGGGAAATCTCTTTTTTTCTTCGGAAGTTAGTGCATTCCAGCGTTCTAATTTTACCCAAGAAGCGTCAGGAGAGCGATCGGCACCATTCGGAAGTTTGAACCCAGTTGATGAATCAAAAACCTTACCCAATTTATTTCGATCGTTCCAAATCCAAAGCTGTGCGGTTAATCCTGCGTTGCTGCTTCCAGTTTCTCCTCCTGCTAGGGACATGATAATTAATTTTCCCTTAGCTGTCCGTTCAAATCTAATATTTTCATTTTTTTGACAGAGCTCAAAAAATTGCTCGTCTGTCAGCTCAATAATAGGGTTGAGATTGAGGGTGATGGCAGTCATAGCGGTATTGTTTTGCGGCTAAACGACCTTTGTTAGCGATCGTAGCACAAGGAAGAAGGAAGAAGGAAGTTGTAGTTGTAGGTTGGGTTGAGGAACGAAACCCAACATAAAAAACCTCAAACAGTTGTAGGTTGGGTTGAGGTACGAAACCCAACATTGAATGATTCAGACTGTTGGGTTTCGCTTTGCTCAACCCAACCTACGAATATTAAATTTACTACATTAAGTTCGATCGTCCTTACCTAATTTTGAGGAACAATCTGCTGTTTGAATTCAAATACATTAGGATTTTGCGGATCGTAAAATCCTCGCAGCCAATGAACGTTTGGAGAACCGAAAGTTTCCACTCTAGTAAAATTTTTCAGTCTTAAAATTTGAGTTTCGTCGGTAAAACGGGGTAACGGTTTATCAATGCGAAAATAGTGAGTATCGCCGTGGACAAAGACAACTTGCCCTGCAAAATTGCGCGTTGCCGTTTCTAAAGTAGCGATAAAATCATTGTAGCCGCTCCTTTTTTTATCGGCCGGATCGAGTTCAAATCCCGGATTTGCTTGAGCGACTAATACGATTCCTTTGCTGTTGTTACGCTGGGCTAAAGCAAAACATTCTTTCATCCAAGCTAAGTTAGCTGCATTGCGATCGGCATATTCTTTATCTTGTTCGGGAGTGCGTCCCAAATTGTTGTTGCTTCCCGGCATATTAATTGTAAAAAATACAATGCCGTTGTAAATCCAGCGAACATTTTCGCGGTATTTAGCAAATTGCGGGTTCTCACTTTGACGGGTGAGGGTTAAAGTCCGCTTACCCAAACTTTGGCTGTCTTGATTGAATATTTCTCGCAGTTTTGCAAGTCTTTCTATTGGATCGTAACTGCCGTTATTGTCGCGATGGCAGTCAGTCCATTCATTATCGCCATAGACTAAAATAAAAGGAATATTGAAGTTCTGAAATAACTGCTTGCGACTGAGAAAAGTTGCATCATCGCACAGACTGGAACCGTTTTTAATATCGCCATCGTGAATCACAAAAGCTGCGGGCGACTTGTCGATATCTGCAATCAAATTGGGAAATTTTGCTTCTTGTTCGACGCTGTAGGGCAAATCGCCAATTAAAGCAAATTCAAAAGGTCGATTTGGCGAATTTTGAGCGTAAGTTACAACACCAAAAATCGCGATCGACACAAAGGCGATCGCCCCAATAATTAGATATTTTTTAATCATAAACCTTACTGTCAACTGTCTCTTGTCAACTATTGAATTATTGAACTATAGTTGCTTGGGTTATGATACCATACAAGCCGACATCACGCTATTAAGAATTTATGAACTTTCGCCATCTACTATCGGTAATTGCCATCTGTTCGATCGCTGGCTGCAACATCGAAAATCCCACAAATAACACGCAGCGCACCGCAAGTCAAGCGCCAATAGCAGCCACCGTTCCCGCTAAACCAAAATCGGAAATTACAGAAGCAAAACTAATGGCTGTTGGCGACATCATGATGCACAGCACTCAAACGGTTTCGGGCTACAATCCAAAACAGAAAACATACAATTTTGACGGATTTTTTGCACCAGTTAAACCCATTCTTACTACAGGCGATTGGGTAATCGGAAATCTCGAAACTCCTTTAGCCGGCGAAGCTGTTGGTGGTTATACTGGATATCCATTATTTAACGCGCCTCCTCAATTAGCAGATGCAGCTAAAAAAGCTGGATTTAATATTTTGACAACTGCCAACAATCATGCTTTAGATAGAGGAGAAACCGGAGTAATTAAGACGATCGCCAATCTGCGCGATCGCAAGATTGCGTTTGCAGGAACGGCAGCATCGAAACCAGAGGGCGATCGAATTTTAATCATCAACAAAAACAAAATTTCCCTCGCAATTCTAGCCTACACCTACGGCACCAATGGCATCCCCATTCCCAAAGGCAAAGATTATTTAGTAGACTTAATTAACGAAAAAAATATCATCAAAGACATTGCCACAGCCCGCAAAAAAGGAGCAGATATTATCGCAATTTCCTTGCACTTTGGCGACGAATACCAGCGACAGCCCAACAACCAACAAAAACAATTAGTAGAAAACCTTTTAAAAGCAGGTGCGGACATCATTCTCGGCAGCCATCCCCATGTCGTGCAGCCTTACAAAGTCTTTAAAATTGCGGGTAAAAATGGCAAAACTCGCAAAGCCGCAGCCATTTATTCGATGGGCAATTTCATTTCCGGTCAAACCAAACCTCATACAGACTTGGGCGTAATTTTTCAAGTCAATATTCGCAAAAAGTTTCCCGAGAAAACAGTCGAAATTGTTGATGTCAAAACTCATCCCACTTGGGTGCATCGCTATCCGCTGAATAATAAATTAAACTACCGCGTTGTTCCCTTAGCAAAAACAGTTACTGAGAAAAAAGATCCGCTACTAGCAACTTCCCAGTATCCGGTTATCAAACGATATTTGAACGAGATGA
>JBOFTL010000916.1:0-11368 GCA_051652045.1 Microcoleus sp.
CAAGCCCTCGATCGCCCGTCCCAATTACCAGCCCGCAATCCTAAGATGGATCTAAATAAGTTTAACCTTCAATCATGACTAAATCCTTAATTCCCGTAATTCTCGCCGGCGGTAAAGGCGAACGCTTCTGGCCCCTCAGCCGCAAGCAACGCCCCAAGCAGTTTTTGAGTCTCGACGGCAGCGGCAAAAGTTTGCTGCAACAAACGGCCGATCGACTGTTAACTTTAGGTAACGGTTGGGACGATTTGTGGGTAGTCACCTCAGAAATGCTAGCTGCGGGAGTTGGCGAACAACTGCCGCAACTTCCACCCCAAAATTTGCTCGCGGAACCGGAAGGGCGGGATACTGCCCCTGCTGTGGCTTGGACTGCTATAGAAACTGCGAAGCGTTACGGCGAGGATGCGGTTGTCGGTTTTTTCCCGGCGGATCATTGGATTGGCGAACCCGAGGATTTTGTCAAAACATTGGAAGCGGCGGCCGAGTTGGCGAAAAACGAAGGTGCGATCGCCACTTTGGGAGTCAAGCCGAGTTATGCTTCTACTGGTTACGGCTATATCGAACAAGGTGAAGAAATCGGCAGTTTTGGTGGATTTCCAGCCTATCGGGTAGCGCGATTTACCGAAAAGCCCGATCGCGCCACTGCTGAGAAATTTGTAGCTAGCGGTAAGTTTAGTTGGAACGGCGGAATTTTTGTATTTCGAGTCGGAACTGTTTTAGCAGAATTGCGCAATTACGTACCGGAAATGATGGCAGCTTTGGAAGCAAAAGGTGCTGCTGCTTATTCCGAATTGCCGAAAATTAGTATCGATTATGCCTTGATGGAAAAGACGCAAAAAGCTTGCGTTTTGCCAGTCGGTTTTAGTTGGGACGATTTGGGAGATTGGAATGCGATCGGGCGTTTGCTGCAAAGCGAAAAACCGAATGTAGAATTAGCCAAACACGTCGGAATTGATACTAAAGGTGGCATTTTTTATGCAGCGGGTGAGGATGAAGTAATTGTCACGATCGGTTTAGAAGATGTTGTCGTTGTCCGAGATGGTAACGTTACCTTAATCGTGAAAAAAGACAGAACTCAGGAAATCAAACAGGTAATTAAGGTGTTGGGAGAGGACGATAAATTAAAAAATTTATTGTAACAGTTTGTAGTAAGGACTTCAGTCCTTCCTAACCCAACGGAGACGTAAGCTGTCAGTCCACCTAGTCCTTCCATCTGCCCGTCAGTCCGCCAGGGGTTGAAAACCCCTGTCGAGAGAGCGAAAGTCCTCCTCAGAAAACCGAGAGGGAGAGGGGGGGAGGGGGAGAAAGGGTTTCTGTGATTCATAACGGGTGCCGCGCGCCCGTGGGATGCTCTCAAAGAGGACTGAAGAACTCATTAGACATCTGGTAAAAAGATTATGGAACCCTTACCCTATCTAGACAAAAACCTAATTTTGGGAGATGTCTATTAGTCGTCTTCAGACGACTTTAGCTTTGAGGCAGGGGTTTGAACCCCTGCCGGACTTTAGCTTTGAGGCAGGGGTTTGAACCCCTGCCGGACTATTGGTTATACGTTAAGTTGACGCCAATTATCAATTACCAATTACCAATTCCCAATTCCCAATTCCCAATTCCCAATTCCCAATTCCCAATTCCCAATTCCCAATTACCCATTACCCATTACCCATTACCCATTACCAAATAGGTCGATCGGATGGCGAATTTGACTCAGTTTCTGCTGCTGCTTCTTGCAGGTATTCGGTTATATTTATATAGACACGCGACGTGCTTTCATTCAGCGGGGCAGAAGCACGAACCCGAACCGCCAACAGGCTGCTTAAGACTTGATTGGCATTGCTACCCGGTTTGAGAGTGAACAGCAATCCAGTGCAATTACCTCCTTCTCGATCGGCAATACAAACTACTTGCTGATTGTTCATCATACCTGTTGTCAAGTAGTTGAGTTGGTTATTGATGAAGAATCGCTGAAATCTAGCAGATACTTCTTGACAGCGTTTTTCGGGACTGTAACCTGCTTCCCGAAAACGCTCGGAAGTCCACTGAATTACAGGGATTTCACCTCGATTCGTCCGAGCTAGGGTTGCGGGAACACCGTTGCTTTTGCCGCAGAAAAATCCTTTAGCTTGAACTTTGTTTTGAGCCAAAGCATCAGTTAAGAAAGCGCCACTAGCAAGGGCGATCGAGCTAGCAGCAAATATTAATCTCAATAGCTTGCATTTGTTCAAAGTTACCATCTTTTTCCTGTTATAAACTTAGATTGTTTTCTGTCGATCGACCGCAGTCAAAAAACTGTTCGTAATGGGTACTTATACCAAATCCCGATATTTTACCCCCTTTATTATCGCGTTTTACCCTCTTTATTGTCATTGCGAAACGAAGTGAAGCAATCGCATAGACTCTGACACCAAGCGGAAGATTTATAAAGGGGATTTCCAATCCGGATTTGGTATCAAAAGGAATCTGTCTGCACCCTAGGATGCTCGCATTTCCAAATATAGTAATCGTTACTCTGCGCCAGAAACTGCCTAATTGCTATCAGTTAATGGCGACGTACCCGGACGGCAAATTAGTTGACCCTGTACGTATAGCGGATCGGGCGGGCGGATGTTGCTAGCTCGATCGGTTTCGCAGACAATTGATACCGTCACCGGATTGTTTTTCGTAGCTGCATCTGTCAAAAACACGGCTCCCACATAGGCTCTTTGATTGGCGTTGGTGGGTATCGCATAGTGATAAGCTCCCCTAGTAGTCGTGTGAATGGCAAAGTTGAACTTCGATAGGGGAAGTTGAATGTTAAACGAGCGTTGCAGTAAATTCACAACACCGGTAAACGAGCCGTTGCGACTGCGGAAGGTTTGCTGACCACGCATTAAGGCTTGAAGTGCCGATTGAGCTCCGGGGGCTGTCGCCTGTCGGGCTGCTTGAGGTTCGGGCCCAACGAAGGGTTCAGGTGCTGCTACTGGTGCGGCTGTCGGTTGCTTGGATTCTAAGGAGTTATTGGGTACGGGACTTGTTTGGCGAACAATCGGTGCCGGCTGCTGCGGCTCAACTCTGGCAGTTTGGTTCCTCGCTAAAGATACGCCCAATCCGCTATTGAGTGCTAGTTGGAAGGCGTCTTCATTTCCTGAAGTGCTGAAGGATGCTGCTTTTTGAGCGTCTTCATTGGCTCCTTCGCTGTCCCCGACGATGCGGCGGACTTCGCTGCGGCGGTAGTAACCAACTGCACTGTTGGGAGCGAGGCGGATGGCTTGGGCGATATCAGCGTTGGCTCCTATATAGTCTTTGATTTGAGCTCGGCTGACTCCCCGAAGTCCGTAGGCATCTGCAAAGTTAGAATTAATTTGGATAGCTCGATCGAAATCTGCGATCGCTTCTTTATGATTTCCTAATTGAGCGTTGCTAGCACCGCGAATGCGGTAGGCTTCGGCTAATTGACCGTTATTTTGGATAGCTTTGATCGCATTTTCTAGAGCTGCTCGATAATTTTTTTGCGCGAAGTGAGCGTAAGCTAAACCGTTAAATACATCGGCGGAGTTTTGATTGAATCGCATTCCTTGGCTGAAATCCGCGATCGCACCTTGATAGTTTTGGCGTTTGAGTTTTTCTTTTCCCTGTTCGACATAAGCTTTAGGAGCTAGTTCTACAAAGGTATTAATCGGAATTCCCAAGTTTACCCAAGCTTTAACTACGCGCTCATCTTCTGTACCTCCTTCTGTACGTCCGTGAACGCCCAGCACGCGGCCGCGAGAATCAAGAATCGGCCCGCCGCTCATTCCTTGACGGGTGGGATTCGTATAAATTAATTCATAGCCGTCACTTACTTTTTCGCGAGCCGAAATTTGTCCTGCTGTCATCTGACGGATCTGGCTGGTAATAGTATTGCCCGGTTTCGGCCAGCCAGAAACGTAGACTTGTTCTCCTACTGTAGCTGTTCTAGAATCTCCTAATTGTGCGATTTCGTAATTGTTCGAGCTGACAAAAGACACGATCGCTAAATCGACTCCCGGTAATAGGATGATATTGCTGCTGTCTGCTTTGTGGGCATTGCGATTAGATGCTAATCCTATTTTGAATTCTCCTCCTGACTCGACTACGTGTTTGCAGGTCAGTACGTAATAGGTACTTCCTTCTCTGGCAACTATGATTCCCGAACCCTGACTGCTACCTTCGATTAATACTGTAATTTGTTCGGCAATTTTGTTGACTTGTTCTGCTGTTTGTGCTAAGGAGTTTTGCGCCTGTACCACTACAATTGTTGCCGCGATCGGGGCTGCTAAAAGTCCGTATTTTAGGTTAATTGTCATAGGCCGTTCCTATCTATAATTAATGAAAAACTCACTAGGAAATTATGAAGTGCGATCGGGGGCGATCGCACGAGACGATTCAAATATACAATTCCGATGCAACCATAAATGATACCAAATATCAACAACTTGCTGTCAACTGTTAACCGCAGATTCGTGCAGATAAACACAGATAAACGCAGATAATTTCTGTCAACTGTCAACTAAGAGGGCGGGCACGGGGGCACCGCCCCTACGAACTCAAAACTATTTACCAATTACCGATTCCCATTACCAACTATCAACTGTTTAAAAAAGTGAGTCGCTAGCACTAGGTTCTCCAGATTCTGGCAATGCAGGTTCTACCGATCGAGATTTGAGATATTCGTCTAAGTCGATGTAAAGTCGATCGTCAACTTCGATATCGACTCGATTAGCAGGCGCGCTTTCGTTGAGTGAATTTGCTCCTCCTGCTCGATTGCGCAAATTCAACAGTCGCTGTAATGTTTCTCGCGGGTTGCTACCCGGTTGGATTGTAAATAACAAACCGTTGTTTGGCAACTCGCGAGCGCAGTCGCCGCCCGCACGATTGGCAACGCAAATTACAGGCTGTCGGTTAATAACTCCAGTTGTCAGGTATTTGAGCTTTCCTGCTTGGTGATATTGTTGAAATCTTTGAGATACCAGTTCGCAGCGACGTTCAGCGTCGAATCCGGAAGCCGAGAAACTATTAGAAACCCAATTGATTATGGTAAAGTTGCCTTCTGGTTTGCGCAAAACAGTTGCTAGCTGACCGGCTTTTTTGCCGCAGAAGAAGCCGGATGTTTGTGCTGGTGTCGGACTGCTGGCTGCAATCGTAGTAGTAAGTGCGATCGCTAGCGCAGCGATCGATGATGTCAATGACTTAGGCTTCACTGGCACGATTATTCCTTATTGATTTGATGGTAAAGATTGATGAAAACGATAGCTGATTCAATAAGCAGATAGATTGCCATTATAGCAAAATCCTTCCTCTAAAAACAAGCTTTTAGAGCAAAGTTTTCGATCGCGGGAAATTAGAACAGCGGTTTGTTGTCATCGTTAGGGGTTTGGCTGTCGGGGACGGCAGGCGAGGGTGTTGGCTGTGGTGCAGGAGTGCTACCATCAGAGTTCTTAGATGGGGGTTTAAACAGGTCGTAATCTGAATCTGGTGCGGCTGCGGGGCTAGACGGTGCGGGGTCAGACGGTGCAGCACTAGGCGGTTCGGGGCTGGGGGATTGGCGGATGGCTGTTTCAAGTTCTTGAATTTGACGGTCGAATTCTGCTGAACGAGTTTTCACTTTGTCAGCAATTAATGAATCGGCCGCAATTGCTTTGAGTTTATCTGCTGCTTGCATCCACAGAGCTTTCTGTTTGGTTAAATCGGTTTCTTTTGGCGCATCAGTCGCGATCGCCTCGGCCTCTTCTAATAGTTTCTCTGCTTGTTGTTCTCTAGTCAAACGCGCTGACATTGCACTCAGTTCGCTTTGATAGGCAGGCAAAAGTTTTTGAGTATCGGGATATACTTTAGCTGTTGGCGGAATGCTGGATAGTCGATCGATCGCGCTTTTCATGCGATCGCGCGCCGCCTCCAATTCATCGACTGTTTGAGCGTTTTGTCCTAAAACGCGGGCCGCATCGGCTTGGCTGACGCCGCTATTGTAAGTTTCATTAAAGGGTTTGTCCGCCGCACAATTGTTGAGAGGGCCGCACAAAAAACCGATGCGAGGCGCTTCGAGAGCGGCAATTCCACTGAGTAATAGTGTAATTGGCACGGCAATTAGAGCGATTTTTTTCCATTGAGTTCGATCGTTCGCAGTTCGCGCCTGTTGATTCCCAGGATCGTTGGCGGGATGAGATGAATTACCGTAATTTGAGCTATAGTTTGAACTACCTGAAGAAAGTTGAGTCGGAGGCAATCCAGGATCTGAACTTAACTTGGTTTCTGGTGAACTCATAGTAGTTTTTTCTGATGTTTTGCTGTTATTTATTGCATTTAATACATCTCTAGCTGATTGATAGCGATCGCTCGGTTTTTCCTGCAACATTCGATCGATAATTTCAGCCAATTTGTCGCTGACATTTACGTGCGATCGCCAATGCCATTGTGCATTATAATCTATTAAATTTTTGGGTTCTTTACCAGTTAAAAGTACGATCGCCGTCACCGCTAAAGAATAAAGATCGCTATTCGGATAACACTCACCACCCCGTAACTGTTCTAATGGAGCATAAACTTCTTTTCCCACACTTGTCGGTTGGTGTACGTGAGAAACACCTGGATTGCCAGTTGTGAGTTTAGTCTGAGCGTATTTAACTACTCCGAAATCAATCAATACAGGTTTTTGTTTGCCTTGGGGCAGCATCATATTATCCGGCGAAATATCTCGGTGAATAATTCCTTGTCCGTGAATGTATGCGAGTACATCCAACATATCTTTTAGCCATTGAACGATTTCTGTTTCGGAAAATGTTTTACTTTGCAATAAATGCCAGTAAGTTTTGCCGTTAACAAATTCCTGTACGATAAACAGTCGATCGTTCTCTTCAAACCAATTCAAAAACTTGGGAATTCGATCGTGATTGAGTTTCGATAAAATATTTGCTTCTCGATCGAATAGTTCGCGAGCTTTTTTCAACTCCTGCGGCTTCATATTGCCGGGAGCAAACTCTTTAAGAACGACCGATCGATTTCCTTGTTGTTTATCGAAAGCTAAATAGGTGCGACCGAATCCACCCTGACCTAAAGTTCGGTCAATCAGGTAGCGATCGGCGATCGAAGTTCCAGCGGATAGTTCTGGTATGATCACTATTGTTTAATCTTGCTTCTATATAACAGGTACTATATCTCAATTTAACTGAAATCTGGCATTATTTTCAATAGTTTCAGAACAGGAAATAGTTTGACACCCTATATTCGGTAAGGCTTGCACTGCGCACCCTACATATTTATGACACAGGAAATAGTTTGACACCCCATATACGGTAAGGTGCGCAGTGCGCACCCTACTAAATCCGGGCTAGCCATCCCCTTGCTAAATTCTTCGTTGAGAACCAGATACATTGCGATTGCTTCACTTCGTTCGCAATGACAATAAAGGGTATCTAAAACCCGGATTTGTATAACCTCTACAGTCCAGGACACAAGGAACACGATTTTATGTCATTACTCACGAGAAGCGAAGTAATCGCAAAGACCGATTTTGTGTTGCGAGTGCGTAAGTCCTACTCCATATTAACGCTTATTGCAAGATGTCAGAGAAACCGAGTTTCTGACGAAACTTACAGGAAACAATCCAAAGTTTTAGCCAGCAACCCGATTTCTAACTGTTGTGCAAACTCTCAATTCGGTAAGGTGCGCAGTGCGCACCCTACATATTAAGTAAGTCGGTACAAAAATTCAGAACTATGTCATTGCGAGCGTAACGCAGTGAAGCGAAGCAATCGCAAGGTTTCGATCTACTTCATACTTTGTTACACAGCTTTGTTTATTCGCGCCTACATATTAACCGAGTTGAATTAACTTCGTACCGCACCGAGCGCAGAATTTAGAACTATTAGGATTCTTGTGGCCGCAGCTAGTACAAAACACAAAATCTTGCTGGGGTACTGACGGTGCAGGTGCAACAGGACTCGGAGAATTAATGACAGTAGGAGAAGTATAAATTGGGTCTAATTTCTGAGTGACTTGCCCTACATTTGGTTGAGGCTGCGGCGGAGTTTGACCGCCAGCAGGTGGCAGAAACTTGTAAGTTTCAATTAACTCTTGAACATTTTTGAGTTCCCGTTTGTAAACAGGACTTTCATTGCCTCCTTCTTTATCTAATTCGATTTCCCGCGCATCGAGATAGGCCTTCAGTTGGGTGTATAACTTTTGTTTTTGCGGCACATCTTCCGCCCCAGTCAAGATTTCTGTCACCTGTCTTTGAATCTCTTCTTTGTCTGAACGGCAGGCCACAACTTCCAAAAGTTGCACCGTTTCTTCCCAACTAGCAGCAAGATCTACATTTTCTTGACCCAGCACAGTTTTTACTGTGTAGCGAATCACATTTTCCTTAGTATTGCGGTTTTCTTCCCGGCGTAAAACCCCTAAAGCTCGAGCTTGCACGACCAATTTTAAAATTTTCTCATCCTCGGGAAACACATCCCAAAAAGGCGCTTCTTTTTGAATGTGAACGGGGATGGGAGGATCTTTGCTTTCTCCCCGTGCTTTGGCGCGTTTTGCTTGAATTGATTGTCCTTTCCAATCTTGATAAGATTGTCGCAATTCCCGCATTCCTTCAATACAACGCAGGGAAAAACCGCCCGTTTCTTGCACGAAAACAATGCGGTGGCGTTCGGCTTCTCCCAGAGGAGTAATCGCATCGTTGCTACCCACCCTTTCTCGAAGTAACGGAATTAATTTTTGAGCGGCTGTTTCGGTGGTGTTTCGCCCGCCAACAATGGCGGCTTTGGTATTGACTGCTGGCGTAAATCCTGCATCTTTTCCCTTCATCACTGTCTCGGAAAGCAAAATCAGGGATTTAGATTTATCGTAGGCGATCCTTAATTGATTGCGGATGTCTGTTTCATCATTTTTAAACATTTGGAACAGTCCGTCGCAGGCTGCTAAATCTCGCTTTAAGCGACTGCTGTTAGGTACTGTCGCGATGATGAACCGGGTTTTAAGCTCGATAATTTCCTTAAAATCTGGATCTTGCACGTCCTGCAATTGCGGTAAATCAAACAGTCGCATTACCTCATCGGCTTCGCGGTTTTGTTTCCACAGCGGACTAGCTTCGGCGAGCACTTGACTCGACAAATTGCTGCAAGTTCCATCCATCCCCAATTCATACTTACTTTTGGCACCTTCGGAAGCACCTGCTAATTGTTCGATCGCATCGCGATATAATTCATTTAACTGCTGTCGATCGAACAATTTGATGCCGTTAACTACCAGCACGTCCGCACTGTTTGCTTGTTGGTCTGCTGATTTTTGAAATTCATCGCGATTTTGGCGCAATTTTTGATTGAAACGAGCTAAACGACTTTCCAAATCTGTTAAATGCTCTTGCAACCTGACAATTACATCTAATCCTAAAGCTCGACTTTTGCGCTGAATAATTGCGATTAAACCTCCTTCTAAGCCGCTAAGAGCAGTGGCGCAATACTTTTCCATTGCGTCTTGTTTGCTCAAGCCAAATTGTTCTTGGAAGTGGGTGATATCTTCCAAACCTTTTTGGTATTGTTGCAGGAATCGACCCTCATTTGGCTCCCAAACTTTTTCGGCTTCCCGGCGAAACTTCTCAGCAGCATTTTCAAAAAGTTGCCGCACGGTTGCGATAAAAGCATCGGCAAATTTCGGCCCTTTATTTCGGTCTTCTAGAATCGCGTACAATTCAGTTTCTAGGGATTTGCGTCCTTCTTTAATAATGCGATTGCGATTGTCATACATTTTTTGCAAGTAATCGCCGTGCAGTCGCTCGTCAGGACTCATTTCGCGCAGGTGGTCGCTGCGATAGTCCTCAACTTTCTTTTGCAAATAGTTGACAAATTGCAGGATTTTGCCTTTTTCCCGGCCAAAAATTCCCAATAATCCTTGTTGGGTGGATTGGAGTTTGTTATCTCCATTAATTTCGTTGCGGATGCTGTTTACCCAGTTGGAAAGTTCTGCTAAATAAGATTTATCCCCCGCAGCCATCAAATCTGTCAGCATTTCCATGTCTGTAAGTCGAATCCGTTTGAGGTCGCTTTGGACTACTTCCAAAAGATTCGGAACTAATTGTACTGATTCGTTCAGCCACCAACTGACAAAATCTGCCGCTAGCCGATTGGATAAAGATGTGCGAATTTGGGCGACGGGAATTTCAATTGTTGACAGCCCGAAACTCATAAATTGTTTGGAATAGCCGCGACCGCCGGGGTCTGCTTGAGCCCAAGAACCTTTAATATTATCTCGGATCGATCGCTTGTGGGGAGCAAAATCTGAGGTTAAATCGAGGAAGATATTCTGAGCGATCATTTCCCGAATTTGGTCGAGGGGAAATTCGGTTTCGCCGTTTTTGGTTCCGACTAAATAAGTGAAGTCAAAAGCAGGTCTTTTGTCGCGAATTTCATCGATTAAGCCTGCACTGTACTGCACTGAATATTCTGTGCGGTAGTCGGAAAAATAGCTCAATTCCATTAAGGCTGCGTAACCGTTGGCCAAAACTCGATCGCCCACATTAATGCCAGCAAAAGCGTTAGGCATCGGTACGATTGCTGTAGTAGTCGGACTCGATTGTCCTTGCAACCACTTGCGGACAGCATAACCGATATCGATAATCATCCCGCTACCGGTACCGCCAGAAATCGAGCCGGTGATAAACACGTTGATCGAGTTACTGTTTACCTTGACATTGTATTTGTCCAGCATCCAAGTATCGTGACCTTTGATGCGATTGCAGGCTGAATCAAAGGCTCGTTTAATGTTATGATAGTTGTGAAAAAATGCAAACCGACCGCAGGCGCGAATCTGTCCGGCTCCCGCTTCTAAAGCTGTCATGTTCCGCTCTAATTCATTGGGAAACCACGCCTCGATCCACGGGAAGTTACTCATGTCGGACATGATATTTTGCACTTCTGTTCCGCTGACTTTAGCAAAGAATTTTTCGTGGTCTTTAAACGGAGTTCCGCCCGCACCGGGATTGCTTAGTTTGTATTCTTTGTCGGTATCGATTATCAGAAAACTAATAATCGGAAAATTCTTTAAGCTGCCGTAGGTTTCTTCTACTAAGCGTCGCACTCTTGCCAGCACTTCGTTTCCAGTTCCTCCGACTCCGATTAATACGGTAGGAACCATACTTTTTTCATCAACTGTAGCCATAAAACCAGCCATAAAACCCCCTACTTTGTGTTTCTAATTAATCTGGGTGTCAATATTCTTATCGATCCCCCCTAGCCCCCCTTAAGAAGGGGGGGGTGGTTGTATTGTCATCAAATAAATCAGGTATGTAGTTGCGCTTTAGCGCTCTTATACCAGTTCTCTAAAAGTCTGCTACAATCTTTGACCCCCCCTAACCCCCCCTTATAAAGGGGGGGGACAAGAACAC
>JBOFTL010000917.1:0-2451 GCA_051652045.1 Microcoleus sp.
CCTGTCGGTTTGATGTTGCCCTAGTCAAATGCGAATCTTTGCGACCCGACACTGGGCAAAAGTTGCCCTCAACCGAGGCCAACTCCAGTCCCGCCCTTGCAGTCAGCTACCGTCTCACCCTGCAAGAATACATTCGATCGGCTTTCACCAGTTAGAAATATCAAGTTAAAATTCACAGTACCCAGCCACGAAGCAAGGCTAATTAAATAATTTTTAATCCTTAATTAGCCTAAGCCAAAGTTTCCGGGCAATAGCCCAAGCCCTTGACAAACTGCTGGCGAAACGCTTCGATTTCCTTGCGATCGGGAATTCCGTGACAAACCACAGCTACCTGGTAGCGGCGCATCACGCTTAACGGCGACTGTCCCGTTTCCAAACTCCAAAGTGCCATTTGCAACCGAATCTCAGCATCGTAAGGAATCCCGAGTTCATTCATAAAAGCCCGAAAATCTCCATGCATCTGGGGAGTCAAATATTGGCTCATTTTGACCTTGACCACCCAACCGTCAATTTGGTGAATAACAGTGATAAATTGCAAAGGAAGATGACTGGCCGCGCGCAGGTAATCCACAACTCTCAGAGTGAGGCTAGTATTGGCGATGTAGTAGAGGTATTCCATAACTATCTTTCCAGCAAAGCAGACGCTATACCTCTATCCTCGCGGGCAATACCTGCCACCACAAGGGGAAAAGCACCCGACTTTAAATGGGGGTTTTTACCCAATCCGTTACCCATGTGACCAAAAAGCGAGGCGCTAGGGAGTGTCTTCCCGCCTCGAGATCCCCCAGCCCCCCCCTTCAAAAGGGGGAGCAAAATTGTCAAAGTCCCCCTGATTAAGGGGAACCACTGCGATCGAAAGGTCCCCCCTTCTCCGAGCAAGTGGTGTGGATGCGAGGGGGATCGAGATCTAATCAATTTGAAACACATCCTAGTCCCCAGCACTCGACTTCCGGCTGGGCCGATCGACAGATTGTTGCCGCCTTGAATAGATATACCTTGCATCCGTCGATCGAGGTAGCAGCAGTATTAAGCACTATTAAATTGATTTCACAGGAATTGACCCGATGGCAGAGATTGACTTGTCTTTGGATAGCTACAACTACGAACTTCCTCCCGATCGCATTGCCCAAAATCCCGCAGTACCTCGGGACAGTTCTCGCTTGCTGGTGGTAGAGTCTCCCAGCAGCCACCAACACCGGATGTTCCGGGATTTGCCAGATTTGCTACAGCCGGGAGACTTGCTGGTAATGAACGATACCCGCGTGTTCCCAGCAAGACTCAAAGGCCGCAAACCCAACGGTCCGGCTGTGGAGATTTTGTTGATGGAAGAACAGCAGCACAATTGCTGGCTGGCTTTGGTCAAACCGGGAAAACGCTTGAAGTTGGGTGCCCAAATAGAGTTTGAGCCCAGCGTACCCGATTGCAACGAGCCTGAAGCTTCTTGTTGCTGTGCGCCGGACGGAACGGTACTCGATCGATTAACTGCAACAGTGGTAGCCCGAGACGAACCAACAGGAGGGCGGCTGTTGGAGTTTAACTTGCCACCAGAGATGTCCCTGATGTCGGTATTGGACGCCTACGGCCACGTACCCCTACCGCCCTACATCGGTGAATCAGAAGCTTTGCCAGAACAGTACCAAACTGTTTACGCCGAGAAGCTAGGGGCGATTGCTGCGCCTACCGCCGGCTTGCATTTTACTGAAGAGTTATTGGAACGCTTGCACCAGCGGGGTATCGAAACAACATTTATTACATTGCACGTCGGGGTAGGGACGTTTCGCCCGGTAGAGGTAGCCGATGTAACAGCCCATAAAATGCACGGCGAATGGGTGGAAGTATCCCCCGCCACTGTCGAAAAAATCCGCGAAACTAAAGCTAGAGGCGGGCGGGTAATTGCCGTGGGTACGACAGCAGTCCGAGCTTTAGAAGGAGCGGCCGCTGCTGCGGACACTAATGTTGGGGATTTTCCCTTACAGCCTTTTTGCGGTCAGACACACCTGTTTATTTATCCGGGCTATCAGTGGCAGGTAGCAGACGGGATGATTACCAATTTTCACTTGCCGCGCTCTACTTTGCTGATGTTGGTAAGTGCTGCGATCGGGCGGCTGCGGATGTTAGAACTGTACCGAGAGGCGATCGCCCAGCAGTATCGCTTCTATTCTTTTGGCGATGCGATGCTGATTATGCCCGAGGCAAAAAGCGAGTAACTCATGTTTGGTGGTGCGATCGATAACTGCTTGAGAGGCGGGCTACGAGTGTCGGCCCCTCAAGAACATCAATCGATCGACCGGATATCTGGGCATCTGGTGGATGAGAATCAAGCAAAATATCGGGAATACCTATTTTTACTTGTCGTTGTGTCTATTCTTCTTCTTCTTCTTCATTGCCAGGATACACGAAGCTGTTGGAACGTCCAGTCAGAACAGATTTGCCGAGGGACAGGGCTTTGGT
>JBOFTL010000918.1:0-10181 GCA_051652045.1 Microcoleus sp.
TACTTTATTCCATTTCATATAAGTCTAGTTTTATCTTGACACCAATATTCGATCCTCTAAAATTTGAGAATGAAATCGCCCTGTCGCGTGCGGTTAATTTCCATTTAAGTCGCACTATTGTTTGCGATCGACCGCCACAAACCCGTTTTTCTAGCATCGCTCCCAATCTAGACTGGGATAATTACCATATTTTATTTTTTTTGTCAAGCTATTTGACCGCACTGGCACTTTAGCTTCGTCGAACCAGCCCCGATCGAAATGGTGGCACCAACCAACCGTGAAGCGGTTGGTTTTTTTGTTCTGCCAAGGATGCTCAGAGGGTTCTGAAACTTGTTCTAAAAAAAATAGGTGCTAAAAACAGCCCTCAAGTCTATATTCCATATACGTTTGAGCTTTAGAACAAAGTCTCTAGAATGCCGCGACAAAACCTCTAGAATGCCGCGACAAAACCTCTAGAATGCCGCGACAACGTATTTTTAAAACCTTTGCTACATATATCTTTCAGCTTTTAGAACAACTCTTATCAGTCTGATAAGACTGATCCGCCACCAAATCCCGTGTCGGCTGGTCTGGCAGGATTGGAAAAACCCAATCGCCTAACAGTGATTGACACAGCCACTTTTAACGACATTTACACTCATTTTTCTCACGAACAAAAAATGGTTGCAGATACAACTACCTGGCACAAACCACCTCTCGCCAGACACGCTTCAATTTACGAAGCCCTGGCCGACGTACTCGAAGGCGCTACTCCCAGCGCCGTCAAACTCGCCCTCTACCTGTACAGAACCTGCATCGGCGGCAAACCAGAGGAAATCGACATCTATGGCATCTCCTTGGGCGAAAAACGAACCACTGCAGTCCGAAATGGCAAGCCCTACAGCCCCAATACCAGACTGGCCGCTCTCAGACAGCTCGAAAAACTCGGCTTGGTTACAATCCTCAAAAACTACGGGCGCGGCATTTTCCGCCTCGCAGTGCAGCACTTGGGCGACGTTCGCCCCTTCACTCATACCGATTCAAAATTCCAAAAATTGACTGACAAGTCAAAAAATCAATCTCGCAAGTCAAAAATTGAGCAAACAGGGGGTTCAAATCCCGATCGTGCCGTACTCTTTACAGAGGGTAAAAAAGAACAGCAAAGCACTGAAAACGCTGCTGCTTTTTTAAATGTTTTGAAAGAATCGGAAAATTTAACCGCATCAGAAAATTTGACTCCATCAGATGAAAAGCCACAGCTTGCAACAGAAGTCAAATCTGATAACACTGAATTAAATAAAAATTCAGAGCTACAACTAAAAATTCTCGTTACGGATAAATGTTCCGCCCAAATCGTTGAATCTCTGAACACTGATTCATATAAAAAGTCAGCGATTGATGTGACAATACCTTGCACTCCAGAGCAAGTAGATTTGACCCCTGAAACCTTCCAAAAACACTCCTCAAAACAGGAGTCCGACAATCAAACAATCTCTACCACCGAATCAGCAATACCTATCAACAAAGCTGTTCCGTTAAATATTAAAACATCTTCGCCAGTTAATTCCCAACCCAGTGAGATTTTAAAAACAATTACCAATTCCGAGCCTGGAGAAATTGTCGAAGTCCCAGCAATCGCTAATTCTGAAGTAATTGAAATTACCGAAGTCCCAACAATTAGCAATTCCGAAGCAATTGAAATTACCGAAGTCCCAGCAATTAGCAATTCCGAAGCAATTGAAATTACCGAAGTCCCAGCAATTAGCAATTCCGAAGCGATCGAACTTGTCAAAACCCCTGCAATTGCCAACCCCAAAGCAACAGAAATTGTCGCAGCCGTTAAGCTAGCCACAGGAAGCATGAATCGAGAATTAAAAACTTGTATCCTCCAGTACAGCTTAAATGAAATCCAAGCAGCTATAAACCTGCTTCAAACCCGAAGCGAAACCAAACAAATATCCAACCCTTCAGGGTGGATTGTTGACTGTTTGCGCGGTCGTTGGTGGGAAAAAACCAACTGTTTTCAAAACACCACCCCCGCAAAAGTTGTTTCTTCTTCAACTCCAATAGCTCCTTCTCCAACTTTAACAAATTCTTCTCCTACACAGACAGCGAGAATAACTGAGTCATATATTGACCCTCAGTATATGCCCTTAGAAACTCATCGAGAGTTCTGCAAGCAGTTCGAGAAACTAGGCAAAGAAGCTTTTGAAAAACTCGGTCTTCAACAACAAATTTACTCGCAGTGGATGCACCGATTTCCTCAACGCTTAAAAAGCATTTTGGTCAAGCTATCAAAAACTACTTAGCTGTTAGCTTTGCCGTTAATTTTAGGTGTTTAAATAGCGATCGCTCTTACCTCAAAAAAACAATCGATCGCACTGTTTTATTTACTGAAGTTTACGCAAATAATGGCTTGACACACTACCCGCAAGGCAAACTAAGCACTGCCAACTCAACTTAGTAGAGTTGGCGCGGAAGTCTTGTTAACAACAACTCAACCAAATAAACAACAACTAAAAACAGGAAAATACCAGCTATGGCAGTCAATTTTGTCAGCGAAATTTTGCCTTCTAACGTTGAGGCAGAGGAATTAATTTTAGGTGGAATTCTCATCGACCCATTCGCCATTAAGCGAGTTGCAAATATTTTGCGCCCCGAAGCATTATCAATTACAGCCCACCAACACATTTATCGGGCTGCTTTAGCGCTGCACTCAGAAGAACAGCCTGCAGACTTGATGACCGTCACCACCTTCCTTGCCGATCGCCACCTGCTAGAATTAGTGGGGGGTCAAATCAAACTGGCGAGGTTGGTAGACCGAACTATTTCAGCCGTCAACATCGATCGATATGCCATGCTAGTTCTGGACAAGTTTGTCCGGCGCGAACTTATTAAAGTTGGCAATGACCTGGTGCGGCTCGGCTGCGAAACTTCCACCGAATTAGATACGATACTAAGTATGGCTGAGGAAAAGATCTTTGCCCTCAATAAGTATAAGGAAGAGCGGCAAAAAGCAATTCGGCCTCTTTCGGAATACTGCTCAGAGCTTTGGCAATATCTAGATGCAATTGAGGAACAGCGCTTGGAAAATGCTAACTACTTACCTGGAATCAGCACGGGATTTTACGACCTCGACGACTTATTGGGGGGCGGATTTTACCGGGGTGAATTGATTGTTATAGGAGGTCGTCCAGGTAGCGGCAAAACAGCTTTGGCTTGCGCCCTCGGGTACAACATTGCTTCCCTTCCCGAGAACGGTCGAGTTTTGATGTTTTCAATGGAAATGCCGGGTCGGGATTTGGCAGCGCGGCTGATAGCACTTGAGAGTGGAGTGCCGGTGAAAGATATCAGGCAAGTTAAATTAGCTGGTAAGTACGAAGCTTTAACTTCGGCTTTGGGGAAAGTTAGCGAGGTTGATTTTTGGATAGACGAAAGTTTAGAACCGTCTCCCTTGGAAATTCGTTCCCGAGTTAGGGAGTTTGTTTGTTATGGCAGTCCTTTGGGTTTGGTAATTATTGATTACTTGCAATTGATGGTGAATTCGGCGGATGAAAATGCTGTCAATAAAATCAGCGAAATTACTCGGCAGATGAAGATTTTGGCTCGCGAGGTTAATGCGCCCGTCGTGCTGCTTTCTCAGCTCAATCGGGGGGTAGAAAATCGCGCCAACAAGCGTCCGAGTTTGTCGGATTTGCGGGGTTCTGGTGGAATCGAACAGGATGCGGATGTCGTGCTTGGAGTTTACAGGGATGATTATTACAATCCTGATTCTCCTGACAGGGGGATAGCTGAAATCATTGGATTGAAAGGGCGCAACAGCGGAACGGGAACGGTTAAGTTGCTTTTTGATGCTGAATGCTGTCGGTTTCGGAATATCTATAAATTCGGGCAAAATTAAACTGGCAGCCTGCGATCGAACAGTCATATAAGTGAGAGTAAAATGTTAGATATTGTGTTGCTGTTTTTAGTTGTTCTTATTTGGTTGTGAGGAGATATGTTTTTGTCTTTGTTGTTCGATCGATCGCCAGATTTTAACTGCTTTTCGGTTGTATCCTAGATCTTAATGGTTTGAGGAAGTGACTGGTGTTGGCGATCGCACAACGAGAGCGGGCTGAGTACCAAGAAGATTGCAGTATTAATTTATTAGAAAAAATGGTCGATAGCTCCTTGACAAATGAGAATAAATATGATATTTAAGTCACAGGGTAAAAACCTACAGCAAGGCTAAATAAGCGATCGACACTACTGCCAGTAATTAAATAGGGAAAAGTTAGTTTGGGGAAGGGGCGATCGCTCAAATGAGCTTCACTGCTCTTACAATCAATTGCAACCTGATGTAATTGTGACTCAGACACAATAATTATAAGTCGGCAATAATTGAACATACCGTATAATTTAAGCTTTAACGATAATTATGGCTAAGTTAGTAATTCTTAAGATAGGTCCGGGAAATTTCGATCGAGGATTTCCAGTCACCCTTCAGGTGGGCAAGGAGGGATTTCGCCCTTCCATTGAAGTTAACGGTCAATTGCCAGGTAACTCAGAAATTGTCGGATATTATCAACAGTGGCAATCGATCTATCGCCTTGTGGGGAGAGATCTGCGACTGGAAACAAACAGGGATCAAATAACCAGTTCATCTGAATTAATCGATCGCTGTCATCATGCTGCTGAAACCTTAAGTAGCAGTCTTGAATCTTGGCTGAATTCAACAGAATTTCGTCCCATGAAAGAGCTACTTTTAGAAAAATTAAGCCCATCAGACGATATCCGAGTTGTTATTCAAACAGCAGACTTGGATTTGCGCAGGCTTCCTTGGCATCTTTGGAAATTTTTCGATCGGTACGGTTGCGCTGAAGTTGCTTTAAGTCCCCCTGATTATGAAAAAGTTAATAAAACTTATTTATCTTCTAATAAAAAGCTAAAGATTTTGGCGATATTAGGTAATAGTAAAGGAATCGATATTAATGCCGATCGCCAGTATTTAGAAAGTTTGCCTAGAGCAGAAATAACTTTTTTGCCAGAACCGAAGCGCAAAGATATTAACGATCGTTTGTGGGAGCAAAATTGGGACATTTTGTTTTTTGCAGGTCACAGTCAAACGGATAAAGATGTTGGCAGAATTTATATCAACTCCATTGATAGTTTAACTATTAGAGATTTAAAGGAAGGCTTGAAAAAAACAATTGTTCAAGGCTTGCAATTAGCAATTTTTAACTCCTGCGATGGCTTGGGATTGGCGCGACAATTGGAGGATTTGCACATCCCTCAAATCATCGTCATGCGCGAACCAATTCCTGACAATGTAGCGCAAGAATTTTTAAAGTATTTTTTAAGTGCTTTTTCGAGCGGAAAATCTTTATATTTAGCGGTGCGAGAGGCGCGGGAAAGGTTGCGCAGTCAGGGGTTTGACGATTTAACCCCTGGTGCAACTTGGCTGCCAATTATCTGTCAGAATTTGGCTGCAACGCCTTTAACTTGGCCAGGAAATCAAAAGAAATTCAAGCTCGATTATTTGAATTTGGTTGTTGGTTTTTTGGCACTTTTGCTTTCAGTTATAGGTGCGATCTTTGCAATGAAAGATTTTAGTTTAACCTCAAGGTTTTCGAGCGATCGAACTTCCGAAGTTGCCGCAATTTTTAAGCTTTACGAAAATCCCAGTTATGGAGTTAGAATCAACTATCCTGCTAACTGGGAGTTACAAAAAATTGAAGATCCGTCTACTAAAGAAGTAGTTCAATTTTTTCCAGTAAAAGAGTTGAATTCTGGTAAATTGCCCCAGATAAAAGTTATAATTAGGGTTGAACCTTTAAATAGAAATATGTCATTAGATGAGTATAAAAACTCTTCTAAAAATGAAATCAAAACGTTTCTGCCCGATGGTAAAGTCATTGAATCAAGTGAAATTATACTGGCAAAGCAGCAGGGTTATCAATTAGTTTTTTCTGGAAAAAACGAGCAAAATAATTTATTGAAAAAGATGGAAGCAGTAACTCTTTATAAAGGGAAGGCATATGCGATCGTCTACGAAGCGGAAATAGGAAAATATCCTGATGCTTGGAATACTGTTCGAGAAATGATTAAGTCTTTTGAAATTATCGAGTCCGATCGGTGAAGGTTTTGAGGCCATGATAGAAATGAGGGTAAAGTAAGTCGAGTTAGTATTTATTTATAAAGAAACTGGCTCATTCCTTGCTCGATTCCTCTTCTCTAAAAGCTTTTCAAGAACGGCATTAGCATCAGTTCCAGATGATAGAAAAATCAGCACATCACTCAAGGAACAAGATCTGCCCCCCTCACGAGAAACGCACAAAACCGGTCGCTCCCCAACTATCCCAGCTTTTAAAAATCTTAAAAGACCATTGTCATTAAACTGCTCGAATCTAGAAGATACAGTTTCACAGCGTTGTTTGGGAGACAAGCCGGAAGTGAGGTCTGGGTTAATCCAAACAATGAAGGTCACGTTTCCTCTGGAAGTACGAACTATTGTGGCTGGTTTACCTTCACTAATACCACAAAAAAATTGATTGCGTCTTGTGGGGGAAGCCGCAATGGGCGACGGCTGAGTCGCTAAAGGAACAATTGCTGCTAGATTATTACTAAAAGAATTACTTGGAATCCCCGCAATTAACTCTGTCCTTCCAGTTCGAGCATCGCGTTCGGCTAATCCGTTAATCCCAATTAATTGCCCCTGCTGGTTCAATACTGGGCCACCGCTCATACCCGGTTGAACAATATCGAGAATATAAGCTAAAGCATAACCATCTTTAGGGGCTGGTACGCGACTCACAATACTTCCTTTAGCAGAGATAAAAATTCGAGAATTAAAGATAACTCCTGGGGTAGCATAGCCAACTACATAAATTTCTTGGCGTCGAGATACTCGATCGGAATCGCCTAATTGAGCGACTCGGTAGTTTTTATTGCTACTAAATTGTATCACTGCTAAATCTAATCCCGGTAGCTTTTGGATTTGGCGGTAGTTAACTACATACCGATTACCATCCACAGTTTGCAATTGATAGTTACCTTCTTTTTCGATAACGTGCTTGTTGGTAATAACGTAGTAAACATTTCCCTCGCGACGAACAATTACGCCAGAACCCTTACTTATTTCATCATCCCCAGGTCCGTCAATCATCACTGTAATTTGTTCGGCTATAGCGTTGGCATCTTCCCGATCTACAGCTACTACTCTTGTAGCTTGAGGTTGCACGACGATGTTCGCGAAACTTAAGGAAGTTAGTACAACTCCGCCAATTAATATTAATGCCAGTCGTTCGAGCAATTTCATATTCCGATGTTCAAGCGACGAAACTTACAATAAACCAGAAATATAGTTTTCTAAATTAACTCTTGAAGATTGTACCACAAACAGGAACAAGTTTCTATCGATCGCACTTATCCGAGCTAAAATTATAGAATGTACCGTCAAAGCGGTTGCGCTCGGCTCGTATTGGCACTTTTTGGCATAACAGATTGCGGTACTAATTGCACAAAAGTTTCGATCGGCACCGCCCAACTTAACCGATCGATTTTTTGCTGTAAAGGCGGGCTGGGTGTCGAGCCATCTTGATACAAATCGGGAGCATCCCACAGCGGATTTGCGTGCAATCCATTGATTCCCACTAATTCGCCACGACGGTTTAGTAGAGGCCCTCCGCTCATACCTCGATCGACTTGATTGGTATAACCAATTTGATAGCCTCCTTCTAAAGCTTTGTCTAGCATTAAGGAAAACTTGCCAGCGGTAAAGACAAAGCTACTCGACTGTTGCTGAACGACTGGGTATGCGGTATTTCCCTCCTGTTTTTGGTTTCGCAAAATAGGAGTTGCAGGAGTTATTTGAGAAGTCTCAACCGGGAATGCAAATCCAGACGCAAAAACTTCATCTCCCACTTTTAGAGGAGAAGTATTGCCAAAGTTTGCTACAGCATATTTATCGGGGCTGGTAAACTGCAATAAACCCAAATCGTTGCCATGAAAATTAATAGTTTTGAGTAACTTTGCCGGATGGATTTTACCTTCTGGAGTCTGAATTTGATAAGGTGGATCGGCTGACCTCAAAACATGAGCGTTGGTTAAAACTTGATATACTGAGCCTTGTTTATCAACTATAATTCCCGACCCTAGGGTTTCCCCTGACAGGACTCTCACAGTAATCGATCGAGCAAGCAGATTTAGTCGATCGATCGATAGTTTAGTTGCTTGCTGTTTAACTGATACTTTAACATCAGGTGTTGATGCTGGCAGCGCGATCGACAAACCAACAAGATAGGCAATTAATATGAGTAAGCGCCACTTCATGTTGATGCCATCCACAAAATAGTCATGAAACCTTTAAGTAGCTCTCGGGAATATTCCGGTAAATAGAGTTCAGCAGCAATAGCCTATCATGCACCTTAATTATCAGAATTTGTTTTCTGTAGAATGCGCGCTGCACACCTTGCCGATATTGAATAGTGTATCAGACAGTTTCAGGCGTAATTCCTGTTGTTTAACAAACCATTCAAAAAGTTGGCGATTTATCAAATGATTTGTCATAATTTATCTCGATCGAGATCGGGATAAATTTTAAGATATGCGTCATTTCTTAACACCCAAAAAGGTTTAAGTTTGGCTTTTAATTCCAGACTGTATTACCACAAGGGGGTGTTGGTTCCACCGTCTGAATCTCGATCGCCAGTTAGAGTGTTTAGGAAAGTGTCCATATCCACATACAGTGCACCATCCACGTAAAAAATTTCCTCACCTCCACTCAGTCTCAAAGGTTTTCCTGCTGCGTGGCGGCGAAGATCTAAAAGTCTTTCGAGAACTTGGTTAGCATTCGATCGAGGCGGGAGTGTGATTAAAACATTTTCATTCGGACAAGTACCGCCTCTGGAAGTTGCCACACAGATGACAGATTGACCGTTAACTGTTCCAGTACGGAGGTATTTAAGCAAGTGATTGTCAGCAAACCGTTGGAATCTAGCAGAAACATCCTCGCATCGCTGTTGGGGAGTCAAGGGCGGAAAGTTATTAACCCAGAGAATGAAGGGAATGTTTCCCCTTGAGGTTCTCACCAAGGTTGCTGGCATTTTGCTACTTCTGTCCGTACCGCAAGTATATGTTCTTGCTTGGGCGCAGCTAGATAGATCGATCGCAAGAGTCGCACCGAGGGACAGGGCGATCGCGCTGAATATTCGGGCAAATAAGTGGTATTTCACGATACAACCTTTGTTGGTGAATCTAAGAATATTCAATTGCTCTAATTTTCTTTAGAACTCTACTATATCAAACAATTGGAACATAAAGCTCCACAGGAAAGTATTTTTTTTCCTAGGGGCGATCGTATTAATGTTTAAATTTCACTTAAGAGTCTGTAAGGGTGGTGCGATCGTGGGTTGAGTAGGGAAAAATGAAGCATTGAAAAATTAACTATAAAACTAATCTAACTTCTTCACTTGTTTAAGCATACCATCTTCCTTGAGTTGGATAATTTTAACTTGAACAATTTGATTCTCAGATAAATTTTTTGAATTCTTGGGTTCTTTCTCCGTTAGCTTAATTGTTCCGAGAATCTCATAAGTAACTTTGTTTCCTTTAATTCTAGTAACCTTCGCTTCTAAAACTTGTCCAACCCGAAAAGAATGGGTAGGAGAAATTCCAAGAAGTTCTTTTTGCTCCTGTTCTGGTATTCCTGATCTTTTAACGAAAGCGAGATATTGTTCGCGAATTTCTAAATTATTGGGATGTTCTTGCAGCCAAGCAGCCGTTTGGGAAATTGCGTCATTTTGCTGTTCTACAGTTCCACATTTTTCTACTAATTCAAGGTAGTGCTGACGCACCTCAAAATCATCAGTATGTGCTTGCAACCAAGCAGCCGTATAAATAATAACCTCTTGCTCTTCTTGTAGAAATCCTCTTTGTAAAGCACTTTTTAAGTAGTCTTTTAATCTCTCATGATTATTTCGTTCTTTTTGCTTAAAAATATAAAAACCATATCTCCAATTTATATCGTTAATTAGTTCAGTTTGATTATATTTTTTTGCAACTCCCCACAAGTCAGCTATGATATCGAACATCCCATCCGAGTTTTGACACCAGCCTAGATCGCAATCCCCTTCCAGAACAGCCACAATATCAGCCCGAGTTCTCATCTTTTTCCTCCCCCGCACGTAATCATTAATTTTAACCTTAATACCTAGATCGCTGAT
>JBOFTL010000919.1:0-4212 GCA_051652045.1 Microcoleus sp.
GCCATACGCGAAGCATACAATGCAGGAGTCCGCGATTTTGGCGAGAGTCGCATTCAGGAAGCTGCTGACAAGCAAAGCCAATTGCAAGATTTACGGGATATCAACTGGCATTTAATCGGCCATTTGCAAGCTAACAAAGTTGCTAAAGCCTTAGAGTTATTCCAGTGGATTCATTCGATCGACTCTTTAAAACTAGCTCAACGGCTCGATCGCATCGCGGGCGAAATGTCTTGCTCTCCCCAAGTTTGCTTGCAAGTCAAAATCTTGCCCGACCCCAGCAAGTACGGTTGGAGCATCTCAGAATTACTTGCTGACCTTCCTGAACTGAATAAATGCCAGCATATCAAAATTCAAGGTTTGATGACAATACCTCCGCTAGGATTAGATGAGGGGCAAATCCTAGAATTGTATGACAGCACCCGCGAACTGGCTGACAAGATCGAAAGACAAAATTACCCCCAAATTAAAATGCAGGAACTGTCAATGGGAATGTCGGGAGATTATCGCTTGGCAATTCAAGCAGGTGCTACTATGATACGGCTGGGACAAACCTTATTTGGGTCTAGAAAAGGGTAACAGTTGACAGTTGACAGTTGACAGTTGACAGTTGGCAACTGGCAGCAGAAAGGAGTTAGTGACCCGCGACTAGCCCGCAATGCGAGTGAAGTCCGGGCTGCAAAGTCGTGAAGGAGCTTTATTGATGAACATTTTTACCAAGCTGAAAGATTTTGTGGGTTTCAACAACGACCCCGAGTACGATTACGAGTACGATGAAATGGAGAGCGATCGCTATCAGACCACCTACCAACAACCTCCGGAACCGAGTCCAGCAGTAGCGGCAGCAGCAGAAGAACGCCGCCAAACTAGCAGACTGCGCGAGCGGTCGGTAGTAGGATCGACAGGTACGGATGTTGTAACAACAACTGTGGGAGTAGGATCGGTTATGAATAATGTGATTGGAATGCCTGGATCTATGAACGGAATTTCGGAAGTTGTAGTCATGGAGCCGCGCACTTTTGAAGAGATGCCGGCAGCAATTCGCGCCCTCAAGGAACGCAAGTCTGTTGTTTTGAACTTGACGGTGATGGACCCAGATCAAGCACAAAGAGCTGTAGACTTTGTGGCGGGTGGTACTTACGCCCTTGACGGTCATCAAGAACGGATTGGCGAAAGCATTTTCTTGTTTACTCCAAGCTGCGTCCAAGTGAGAACTCAGTCGGGCGTGGTACACGAAGTGCCGCCAGCCCAAGGACGCCCCCGCGTTCCAGCCCCCGCACCTACTGTCTGGCCGGCTGAACAAGCTCAAGCAGCTCAGTAATTAGTTGAGAGTTGAGAGTTGAGAGTTGTCAGTTGACCTGAGACTGTTGAGGGGCGATCGATTACCAATTGCTAATTATCACTTATCAACTATCAACGATCGACTATCCACTATCCACTATCAACTGACTAATGAGTAAGATCAAATTTGGTACGATCGGTGGCGGGGTAATGGGAGAAGCTCTCTTATCCCGCTTAATCGCACAAAAAATTTATGTTCCTTCAGAAATCTTGGTGAGCGAGCCGCAACTGCAACGTCGCGAGTTTCTGATGGAAAAATACGGAATTAATACTACAGCAAATAATCTAGAAGTTATTAGCGCTACCGACGTGCTGTTTTTGGCAATTAAACCGCAAGTTTTTGAAGCGGTAGCTTTGGAGTTGGCGGTAGCGGGCGAGGGAAAGCAGGCACACAATGGCGAAACAGCCGATCGCGAGTCAGAAGCGGTGGTAGTATCGATTTTGGCGGGAGTGCCTCTGAGCAAGCTGGAAGCAGCTTTTCCGGGGCGGGCTTTGGTGCGGGTGATGCCGAATACTCCGGCTACTGTGGGCGCGGGTATGAGCGCGATCGCCCCTGGGAAATTCGTGCAATCGGCTCATTTAGAATTGGTAAAGGACATCTTTCGGGCGGTGGGTGAAGTGGTGGAAGTACCCGAAAGTATGCTGGATGCGGTGACTGGACTTTCCGGTTCCGGTCCGGGTTATGTTGCGATTTTTATCGAAGCCTTGACAGATGGTGGAGTGTGTGCTGGGCTCCCAAGGGCGATCGCAGCTCAATTAGCCGTGCAAACGGTATTGGGTACGGCGAAATTATTGCAAGAAACGGGAATGCACCCAGCCGAATTGAAAGATAGAGTGACGAGTCCCGGCGGCACGACGATCGCGGGTATTGCTAAATTAGAAAGTAATGGGTTTCGATCGAGCGCGATCGAAGCAGTGAAAGCAGCTTATTTACGCTCTCAAGAATTGGGAAAATAGGTGTTATAGCCGAAGGCAGAAGGCAGAAGGCAGAAGGCAGAAGTTAAAGGGACTCATAGTAACGCTTTGGGGGATTTATGGGGATTAATTGAAAAGCTGTCTGGCAGTTTTGTGCAACATTTTTGTCAATCTCTGTTAGCGGAAAGGCGTTTGAGGGAGTGGATTATTGATAAAAAATCGTTGACAATGTTGTCGGTGTTTTCGGCAGTTAAAATTGGTACGTGGACGAAAATACATTGAGCTGCGATCGAAGAATCGCAAATATGTTTCAACACTGCGTAATAGAGAGCTTCACAAACAAATTTTCCCGCATCGTGACTGATTTCTGTTACGGTTAAATCTGCGACTAATCGATCGACATTAACTGCTGTTTGCAAAACATCCCGATCGCCCTGACAAGCACAAGATTCTAAAGTTAATTTTTCCCTGCTTTCTGCCATGCCGCAACAGATAATAATATCGGGTTGGATTCGATCGATGCAGGCGATCGCCAAACTCGGTGCTTCTGCAAAATCAACGGGCAATTTCCTCAAAAAATTCAAGGAATCCGGCAAAAAATTGATGCGAGAAACTCGCTCCAACAAATCATCGGAAGAGTTGGACTCTTGATGCGGCAGCCAAGTATCAAATGAAGTTAACAATATTTTGAAAACCATGAGTGCGATTTTAGATTTTAGATTTTGGATTTTAGATTGAAAATTTGAGATTGGAGATTGAAGATTGGAGATTGTCAACTGTCCCAGGTTAACTTGCGACCGCAGATCGAGGCAGATTGACGCAGATTAACGCAGATAAATTTCATCAGGTGTCAAATGTAATTTGTCAACTCTCAACTCTCAACTCTCAACTCTCAACTGACATTTTGTGCAATAATTTAGATATCAATAATATAAGGCAAGTAAGTCAATGTCTGTCATTGCAGTTGTAGACTATGACATGGGCAATCTGCACTCGGTCTGTAAAGGCTTGGAAAATGTAGGTGCAGTGCCAAAAATTACGGATTCTCCTGCGGCGATCGAGCAGGCTGATGCGGTTGTTTTGCCGGGAGTGGGATCTTTCGATCCGGCAGTGCAGCATTTACGATCGCGCAATTTGGTAGCACCGATAATTCAGGCGATCGATTCGGGAAAACCTTTTTTAGGCATTTGTTTGGGTTTGCAAATGCTGTTTGACAGTTCCGAAGAAGGTACGGAACCGGGATTGGGAATTATTCCCGGAAAAGTGCGCAGGTTTCGATCGGAACCGGGGCTGACTATTCCTCATATGGGATGGAATCAATTAGAATTAACTCAGCCAGATCTGCCATTGTGGCAAAATATATCATCGGAACCTTGGGTTTATTTAGTGCATTCTTATTATGTCGATCCGATCGACTCTAATGTGAAAGCTGCGGTAGTGACTCACGGAAGTCAGACGGTGACGGCTGCGATCGCTAAAGACAATCTGATGGCCGTGCAATTTCACCCAGAAAAATCCTCGAACACTGGATTGCAAATGCTGTCAAATTTTGTCAGTTTGGTGCGGGAAAAAACAATGGCGATCGGTGTCTAAAGAAAACCATCGCAACGGAAATTAGTTTGTAGTGGGAACTCAAATTATCGCTCCAAAGCGGACTGAAATCTTCACTGCAAACTGTTAGCGATCGGCGATCGACTGTTAACAGTTACAGAAGATTGCAGGTTTATGAAGTCACCTGCCGATCGAACAATCCCCCCAAGGACACGGCACTGCCGTGTCCCTACCTGAAATATTTATGTACGTCACTTACATGAAAAATTCTGTAAGTAAGTCCACCCGATCGAACATAAGATTTCGATTGCTAAAAGATTTAATGGTTTGATATTTTTCCCTCTTCCCTCTTACTTATTTCTTATTCCTTTCTGCCTTCTGCCTTCTGCCTTCTGCCTTCTGCCTTCT
>JBOFTL010000920.1:0-6755 GCA_051652045.1 Microcoleus sp.
AGCTTAATTGTTGCCTGCACGATGATTCCACATTGACCTAACCCCGCCAACACTGCTTCAAACAAGTCGCGATTGTGAATTTTTGAACAGGTTTCAAGCTTGCCTTCACCAGTTACTACCTGAAGTTCCCAAACATTATCAACCTGTACGCCATAGCGATGAGTTGCGCCGCCAATACCTCCTAATGCTAAAGTGCCACCAATGGAAAGTTCGATGTAATCTGTCAGAACAGGCGGTGTTAATCCTTGCTCAAGCGTCTGTTGCAATAATTGACTCCACACCACCCCAGCTTCAACAATAGCTCGGTCTGCACTAATAGAGTGAATCTTGTTAAGCGTACTCATATTGATGATTACGCCTGCTTCTACTTGGGCTTGACCGTAGGTAGAGTGACCCTGACCCCGTGCAGCAATCTTAATCTTGTAAGTGCGAGCAAATTGGATGATGCGAATAATATCCTTAATTGAACCTGGTTTTAGCACGGCAATTGGTTGGCGATGCACGATATGACCAAAATCATCAGCAGCAGCAAGTGTTGTATTATCGGTGTAAAGAACTCCATCCAGAGGTGGCAAACTTTCAAACAAAGATACGGCACTGGCAGATGTGACCCAAGAACGATTTACTACATCAAACCCGATAACAATTGCACTAGCCATCAAACCTTGTAAAACTGCGCGACGTGAAGTGTTGTTTTTCATTTTTGCTTAGAGATTGGTTAGCGTGTACTGTCTGCAATCTGCTTCAAGTTTTCAATCCGTTGCGCGATCGCTGCCCGTTCTTTGGGTGACAATTCTGAAGAGGTTTTTGATGCTTCCGACTGAGCCAAATCTTTTAACAGAGTTGAACCTATTTCTCCCAGTTTCGACGCTTGGGCTTGTTTTAGCGCTTCATCTAGCGCATTGTACCATAAACCTGCTTCAGCATAGATATTAGCTTTTTCAACGCTATTTACTGCTCTGTTGAGTTTACTTTGCACGGCAGCAGTCATTGCTACAACCTCAATATTTGCCTCGCTTACTAGATGGCCTGATGGGTTATCTGGGTCGCAATCGATCGCAACTTGCCAAAGATATTGTTTCCCCTGTTGCAATCCTTGTTCGCTACTCGAGAACGGAGATAATTTCATAATTCCTGGCGAACTCTGCAAGGATATCTGGCGAACTTGTTTGGGTTTAGCACCTGGAACCCACTCATAAATCGTGAATTTTATGGGCTTGGAGGCGGAATCATCAGGCACAAACCAAGCGAACGTAGGATGTCGAGAAATTGTTCGTCCGACGTAGTTCGTAGAGGCGAGAACGGTTAGCGGCATACGCACTTTTATGCGGTGCTTCTAAGGCTGATGAAGTTTGCCTGAAAAGTGAAGGAAGTGCTTTGCAAATTGCCCAAAAATTTAGCGATCGCCAAGGAGAAGCGGCGGCTTTGGGAAGTTTGGGAGAAGCGTATCGTCTCAGAGGAAAGTACGATCGAGCCATTGAAACTCTAGAGGCTAGCTTAAAGATTGTCGAGGAGATTAACTCGCCAGTTTATCGCGCCTCAGTGCTTAATAGTTTGGGTAATACTTACTTTAGTGCAGAAGAACTCCGCAAGCAGGAGTCAGAAGTGCTTTGGCTTCTCTCGGAACCGGAGTAATATCAAATAACGGTAAAAACAGGATCGAACAAGTAAAGTTCGATCCTGCAAACTAAAGTCCTCACTACAAACTTTTCAGACTGCAGGTTACCGAAACCCGCGATCGAGATTAGTGAGCGGAACCGTTACCGTGATACTTATCAGTATCGTAGAATCCGTTTTTGGTGCCGAAGAACAGACAGCCAAGCGTGAAAACTACTGTCAAGGCTGCTAAAACTAACTTAACGTCCATAATTACTGGCTCCTGTTGAGTGAGTGAAAATACTCAGATTGTAGAATCTTTTTGGCTGGCGCGACCATCTACCAGCGTAGCGCCAGATTTAGTTGGCTGTACTCTGGTGCGGCAGTTTCCAGATGGCGAGGTAATTCGGGGAACGATTGTCGAAACTGAAGCTTACGAGCCCTCAGATCCCGCTTGTCACGCTTACACGGGCTTGACGCCTCGCAGCAAGGTGATGTTTGGGCCTGCGAACACCAGCTACGTTTATCTCATTTACGGGATGTACCACTGTTTTAACGTGGTGACGGATTTAGAGGGAGTCGGTAGCGCTGTGTTGGTGAGGGCTTTGCAGTTAGATGCTATTCCTGAAGAGTTTGTCCAAATCCCGGCAGCTAAGCAAGTTCGCCTCGCTGCTGGCCCTGGAAAACTTTGCAAGGTAATGAAGATCGATAAAACTTTAAACGGTTTGTCCTTGGGTGCGGGTCAACCCCTGTACTTGGAACACCGCAGCGAAGAATTTCAGAGGGCGATCGACTCCGGTGCAATTAATCTAGTTCAAACTACGCGCATCGGGATTACCAAAGGAATCGATTTGCCTTGGCGTTGGTATCTGGGGAACTGTGCGGCGGTGTCTAAACTCTTGTAATGTCGAAAGTGTTAGTGCAAACTTAGTTATCTTTGTCAAACAAATGGCTTACTCTTCTGAAAATCCGATCTTGCAGCTCAAAAAATGCCTGACACTAGCTCAGGATGTTAGCAGTCACGCCGAAGCAAACCGCGCTTTCGAGCAATTGTGCGCGATTATAGATGCTGAAAATCCCATGGCAGCGCAACTGTTGGAGATGCTGTGGCAAGAATCTATTATGGCTCGTCGATCGGCCTTATTTTGGCAGCAAATGAGTGATGTCGAGAAAGATATGGCTAATAGAATGATGGAAAATATGACGCAGATGAGGCAGAATTATTTGCGTCTCATGCAGGAACTGTAGTGGTGAATAGTTGATAGTTGATAGTTGATAGGTAGGGGCGGTCGAAGGGTGTTGCACGAGAAATGGTATAAATTATTAGCAATCTCAGTCCTCGATAATTAACCGATCGAGCTATTACTGAAAACGCGGCAAACAACCAGAATTTCTCCTGAGATTGCGCTCCGAAATACCCCCAGCATTGTATCCCACCAACATCACTTCCCCCCGATCGTTTCTCACCCAACCCCGAGCCGGAACCACAGCAGTTGTTGAAGATTCCGCTGCTACATTTGCACCAGGCAACTCTTCCCGACGGCCCGCTGCTTGCTGCCTGCTGCCTTCCACTTCCACCCACGGAAACGGCGCAGATTCGTTGCTGAGGGCATCGTTGGGACTCGGTGGGACTCCCCCTTTACCTGTCACTGTAAATTCGTTCTCGGCTCCTTGGACGCAGGGATTTGCAGCAATTAGCGCCTCCGGATCGACCACATTTTGCGGCAGTTCCACCAATCCTTGCGCTGGATTCACGCCCGAGGCACTAAACGTTACCGTTCCTTGCAAAGCCGGGCCGGCATTTTGAGAAATTGCAGCGATGTCGCTAGTCGGCAGGAGGGAAGTAGGATCGACCTGCAGTGCTGCAACTTGAGCGTCCGTCAGCCCCAAGCTATCTCTGACTTGTTCGCGAGTCCTAAGTCTAAAACCAAAGACATTGGGTACGTTGATATTAACCCGACCGCCGCTGGCCGATCGAGCGTTTGCCGTAATGTCGCTATTTTCTCGCTGTATGGCAGTTAGAGTGTCGCTGTTGATGTTGATGTTACCGCCGCTAGCAGCACCCGCATCCGTAGTAATGCGACTTCCCCGGCGCAACTGGATGTCCCGAGCTCGCAAGTTAAGATTCGCCCCCGCACCCGATGCTGTCGAACCGTCAATGCGGCCTTTGGTATCGAGGGCGATCGAATCTGCGACGATATTGATATTGCCGGCACGCCCGCTTCCCGTAGCTTGCACCGTCACCGTAGCCCCATCCCGCACGTTTAATTCGCGGGTATTGAGATTCAACTCTCCTGCATTCGCCGTAGCGTTGGAATTATTGCCGAAAACTTTGCCGACGGAAGCGTCAATCGCACTGACAAATAAACCGTTATTTCCACTACCAATTACATCAATTCGATCGGCATTAATTGTAATATCGCCTCCATTTCCGGTACCCAAAGAATCCGTAGCAATTATTCCCCCATCGCGTACTGTCAACCTCGGCGTATCCACCCGGATATTTCCACTTTTACCAGAACTCAAAGTTCCCGAAGTAAAAGCACTAGCATTTTGAGTTCCACTGAGCAAAAGTTGAGAAATACCAGTAATTTCTACTGACTCACTAGCCCTAACGGTTAAATTTCCCGCCGGCCCTCCACTCTGGGAAAACAAAAACCTGCCGACTAATACACCTGTTCCTAACGTGAAAGCTGAGCCGCCAGAAAGACTCAACCTCTTAGTGTCAACTGTAATGTCCCCCGCTCTTCCGTCAGCACCGATACTCAGCGTACTGATGCCCGTTGATACAACAGTTCTCGGACCGGAGTTGGACAATTCCACTGATTCAACAGCATTAACGGTAATATTTCCCGACGGGCCGGTGCTGTAGCTGGTGCTGCCTAGCAGAGAACCATCGCGCATAATTAATCGTTGAACGTTAATGTCGATTCTTCCTCCTGCACCGATACTGTCTTTAGCTGTAGCGTTGTTGATTCCAGAACCGACCATTTCAACAGTGTTGGCGCGGATGTTCAAATTTCCCCCATTTCCAGCACCAAAGGTAATGCCGCTACCCACTACCCCATCGCGCATCAGCAGGCGTTGGGTATTGAAGTTAATGCTTCCCCCATTTCCAGCACCAGCAGTACCGTTAAAAAATAGGAATTGCCGATCGAATGGGTCGGTTGTTCCCGATACTAGATATTTAATTACTACTTCTTGGTAGCCTTCTATTCCCAGTCCACTCATTTCTATTGAGTCGGAAGCACGAAGGTTGATATTGCCGCCAGACCCGGCTCCCAAAGTGAAAGTGGAAAGTTGCGAACCCCCCTCAATGCGCAAGTTGCGGGCGTTAATATCGATGCCCCTACCGTCGGTATTTCCCAATGTCAGTGCATAAATTCGCGAACCGCTGAGGGTGACATTTTCACCTTTAATATCTACTTTGCCGCCGCCTGTACCGCTGCTGTTTATCAGCGAGCCGCCGGATATTTGAATGTTGCCGAAGTTGGCAATACTGTTGTAGTTTAAAGTTAAACCCAGCGGAGTTGGTGCGAAATTAACAATACCGGGACTGCTAACACTGCCGAGTAAAATTTGTCCGTTATTGGCGGTTAAATTGCCGCTTGCGAGTTGAATGTCGCCACCGATTAAGGCTAAAGTTCGATCGGGGTCTACTGCTAAGCCAACGCTGTTGGTAATGGGAATCGGTATGGGGGATGGTGGTAAATTTAATTCTGCTGTAGCGGTCGATCGATTGACGATCGAACCGGGATTTTCGCGAAATCTCAAACCGACGGGAATACTAACTGTTAATAATGGTGCTGTTTGCGGGTTAGTAGCGCTAAATTCTAAGCCGTTATTAAATACAACACTATCAGCAGTTGCCGCAAAGAAGGAACCGCGCAGATCTAACCGAGCGTTCTGGCCGAAGACAATTCCTTTTGGATTGATTAAGAATAAATTGCTATTTCCCAGAACTCCCAAGGTTCCTAAAATATTGGAGCGATTGCCGCCTGTAACGCGGGTGAAAATATTAGAGATACCTTGCGGATTTTCAAAATAAGCTCCTTGACCTTCATTGATATTGAATTCTCGGAAACTGTGAAACAAACTCGAACCGCGAACTGCGCCGCCAGAAATGCGATCGCTCGGCAAGTTATTAATAATATCGGCTTGGGTGCGCGAACTTTCGGAACCTAAAGTGCTATCGGGAATAATTTGGGCGATCGCGCGACAGGGAAATAAACCAAAAAAAACAGTTAAAAATAACAAGAAAGCAGTTTTTGTCGCCACAATATCTGTAGGGACACGGCAGTGCCGTATCCCTACCGCAAAAATATCTTCTTTAGCGTTGCGCGATCGCCGCCCGTTAAGATTTTGAAAACCCATAACGATACCCTTTGATAGTTGACAGTTGACAATTGATATTTGACAATTAAGAGCGAACAGATTGAGAATTGAAATTTTACAGTTAACAGTTGTCAATCGAGCGGTCAATTGTCAGTTGTCAATAAAAAAATACCGATTCGTGTATCCGTGTTATCCGTGTCGTGCTGTTGGTAATTGGTAATCGGTAATCGGTAATCGGTAATTGGTAATTGGTAATTGTCAATTGGTAATCAGTAATTGTCAACTCTCAACTATCAATCGCGAGCGAGCGGGGACGCTCGCACTACAACTATCAACGAAGAGGGCGGGCACGGGGGCACCGCCCCTACCAATCGATCGATCGCGAGCGAGCTCCCGACGCTCGCACTACAACTCTCAACTCTCAACTCTCAACTTTTTTCTAGTTATTGCGAGAAGGCAAAACAAAACGTTCCTCTCCATTTTTATCCTTTTGGACTCGAGCTCCCAGCCTTAATAGAGCTTCCTTAGCACGGCGGCGCACCAACTTATCGTTAGTTTGATAATAAACCGAACTCCAAGCAGCAAATCGCACTGGAACGCTATCAGGATCTCGCCTCAAAAATTGAGCGGTTGCACGAAATGCCGGTGCTAATTCCTCGCCCTGCGGCGTTCCTTCAACCCAATTAGCGGCCATTTCGTGCGATCGGGCGGACTCCCGAGCATCTCCTAGCAGCAGTAATTCGTCTAGGCCTTTATGCCGCCACACCTGCCACGCATCCGGATCGATTTGCGGCGAAAGAGCGCTAGTACCGCGCTCCATCAAC
>JBOFTL010000921.1:0-7221 GCA_051652045.1 Microcoleus sp.
AAGTATTATCGCCGATACTTTTAATGATGTCACAGTATTATTTGCAGATATAGTTGGCTTTACTCAACTCAGTTCGCAAGTTTCTCCTACCGAATTAGTTTCCTGGCTGAATGAGATTTTTTCAGAGTTTGACCAATTAGCTGAAAAACACGGATTGGAAAAAATTAAAACAATTGGTGATGCTTATATGGTAGTAGGAGGATTGCCGATGCCCCGATTGGATCACGCTGAAGCAATTGCCGAAATGGCCCTCGATATGCAGCAGGCTGTTGTTGAATTCAGCAAAACGCACGATCGAGATTTTAGCATTAGAATTGGCATTAACAGCGGCCCGGTAGTTGCGGGAGTTATCGGCATTAAAAAATTCATTTACGATTTGTGGGGAGACACGGTGAATACCGCTTCCCGAATGGAATCTCACAGTTTACCGGGGCGGATTCAAGTGACATCTGAAACTTATCAAATATTGCTGGACAAATTTTTATTAGAAAATCGTGGCATAATTGAAGTCAAAGGTAAAGGTCAAATGAACACTTATTGGCTCAAAAGCAGAAAATTATTACTATAAAAATATTAAATTCTTGCTACCCAAAAGCATGAAATTACAGGCAAGCCTCAAACTTTATGCTGTTTGAAATTAAATCATGTGCGCAATGCGCGCCTAACAAGCCGACTCAAATCTCAAGTATCGAGTCTCAAATAGAATTTATATGCAACATAAAATAAATCTGTTTCTGCGACTTTTGCCCTCTAAAAATTGGCAATATCTAGCAAAAGTAGTTGTAATTGCTGTCATGTATGCTGCCGGAGCAAAATTGGCTATTTCAATTCCGGGAGTCAATAAATTAGCTACCTGTGTCTGGCCTCCTGCAGGAATTGCCCAAGCTGCACTTTTACTATTCGGGCGGCGAGTCTGGCCGGGAATAGCTTTAGGCGTCTTCTTTTTCGATACTATTAACCTCAATATTTCCTTATTCAGCGGATTAATGAGTTCTGTAGGTGCTTGCCTGCAAGGTTTGTGCGCCTTTACTTTATTGAGATACTTTAAGTTTCGCACGTCGCTCGTTCGGCTCATAGATATAGTTAATTTAGTTGTTTTTGGCGCGATAATTGCCACTCAAATTAACTGCACGATCGGGACTTTTCGGCTGTGCGTGACAGGTCTAGTTGAGTGGAGTGAATATTGGTCAACTCGCTGGAATTGGTATACTGGAGATACTTTAGGAGTTTTAATCTTTACTCCCTTGTTCTTGATTTTTTATAATAAATATAGAGGACAAATAACCGAGATTGCAGTAATAAGAACCCTGCAACATAAAATCTGGGCAGTAGTCTGTCTGCTGTCATTAATTACTGTCAGTTGGCTAGTATTCAACTCCGATGCTAAGGGCAGTCTTGTCGGCTATCCCCTGGAATACTTGCCCTTTCCTTTAGTAATTTGGGCAACCATTCAATTCGGGCAGCGCGGTGCCGTCATCTCATCATTTATAGTATCGAGCATTGCTATATGGGGAGGTTCCCAGGGACTGGGTCCTTTTATTCATAAAGCCGATAATATCAATCAGGCTATCTTATTTTTGCAAGCTTTCATGAGCGTAATTGTCATTACCTCACTGCTACTGGCCGCCACAGTAGCCGAACGCGCAGCAGCAGAAGATTCCCTGCGGCAAAGCGAAATTAAATACCGAGAATTAGTGGAAAATGCTAACAGTATTATTTTAAAATTGGATACGGAAGGCAATATTACGTTTTTCAATGAATTCGCACAGAAATTCTTCGGTTATACAGAGGTAGAAATACTGGGAAAAAATGCAGTGGGTACGATTCTTCCCGAGACAGATACAGCAGGAAACGATCTCGCAGCATTATTGAGCAATATTTTACATAACCCGGAAAATTACGCGCGAAATGAAAATGAAAGCATCCAGCGCGACGGATCTCGCGTGTGGGTTTCCTGGGCAAATAAACCGCTGTTTGATGCTGGCGGCAAGTTCGTGGGACTGCTGGCAATCGGTACGGATATCACCGATCGCAGGTGGGCGGAAATGCAGCTTTACCAACTGAATGAAGAGTTAGAATCTAGAGTAGAAGAACGCACTACTGCTCTCAACAATACTTTAAAAGCGCTGCGAGTACAACAGGAACAATCAGAACGTTTACTGTTGAATATTTTACCAGAAGAAATAGCAAACCGCCTCAAACGGGGAGACAGTACGATCGCGGATACTTTCACAGAAGCTACAGTATTATTTGCGGATATTGTCGGTTTTACGCAACTGAGTTCGCGGGTTTCACCAACAGAATTAGTTGCCATGCTAAATGACATTTTTTCAACATTTGACCAGCTAGCAGAAAGGCACGGCTTGGAAAAAATCAAAACCATCGGCGATGCTTACATGGTAGTAGGAGGATTGCCAACACCGCGCCCGGATTGTGCCGAAGCAATTGCCGAAATGGCCCTCGATATGCAGCAGGCTGTTGCTGAGTTTAGCAAAACGCACGATCGAGAATTTAGTATCAGAATCGGTATCAATAGCGGTCCGGTAGTTGCGGGAGTTATTGGAATTAAAAAATTCATTTACGATTTGTGGGGAGATACTGTTAATACAGCTTCCCGCATGGAATCTCACAGTTTGCCGGGGTGCATTCAAGTAACAGCGGCAACTTATCAGATATTGGAGGACAAGTATTTATTTGAAAGTCGCGGTAGCATCGAAATTAAAGGCAAAGGTTTGATGAATACCTATTTGTTGCAATCCAGAAAGTAATTAGTTCGTAGTAAGGACTTCAGTCCTTTCTTTTCTCACTCATGCAGAGAGGACTAAAGTCTTCACTACAAACCTGCCTTCGGGCTACCTAACGCACCTTTGCGATCGCGTAGCGTTATCTATGAGTTAAGATATGTTGCCAAAAAAATCCGTACAACCACTTAAATAGCTTGTGTAGATTTGAAACAAGAAATCAGCATAATTAACAGCTATTTACAGCTCGGAAAAGTTAGCGTTAGCACTTGAAAGAATTATATCAAATGCTAAAATAAAAGTTAACGTACAGGCGAGATATCGCAAAACCTACAGCGCGCTTCAAATCAAACATATGCACAAACAAATAAATTCGATCGGCGATTCAGCAAAAACGACTGACCATCAAAATAGCGATGCTGGGATTACCCCTCTACCTCTATCGGGATATCAAATTATCGATCGACTGTACGCAGGTTCCAGAACTTTAGTTTATCGAGCAATTCGGGAATCTAACCGCCAGCAGGTGGTTGTGAAGGTGTTGCGCAACGAAATGCCGACTTTTAGTGAGTTGGTGCAGTTTCGCAATCAGTACGCGATTTTGCGTGGAATTACTGACAGCAGCAATGGCAATATATCGGGAATTATTCAACCGTATAGTTTGGAAGATTGCGGCAATGGCTGCGCGTTGGTGATGGAAGATTGTAGCGGGATTTCTCTATCGCAATTTACCCAAAGACAGCCGCTGGAAATTCCTACTTTTTTAGACATCGCCCTGCAACTGGCTGATATCTTGCATTACCTATACCAACACCGCGTTATTCATAAAGATATTAAACCTGCAAATATCCTAATTCATCCCGAAACCAAACAAGTTAAATTAATCGACTTTTCCATCTCGTCGCTATTACCTAGAGAAACTCAAGAAATCCAAAATTTTAACCTTTTAGAAGGAACCCTTGCCTATTTATCGCCAGAACAAACCGGGCGCATGAATCGCGGTATTGATTATCGCAGCGACTTTTATTCTTTGGGAGTTACATTTTATCAACTGCTGACTGGAAAATTGCCATTTCAGTCGGACGATCCAATGGAGTTGATTCACTCTCACCTGGCTGTAAGAGCAATTCCTGTCGATCGATCGAACCCAAAAACACCCGCAGTCTTATCACAAATTGTAGCGAAATTGATGGCAAAAAATGCCGAAGATCGCTATCAAAGTGCGATGGGATTGAAGCACGATCTAGAAACTTGTCTGCACCAATGGGAGGAAACGGGAACGATCGCCCAGTTTATTATCGGACAACAAGATCGGTGCGATCGCTTCATTATTCCCGAAAAACTTTACGGTAGAGAAACTGAAGTTGCTGCTTTATTAGCCGCGTTCGATCGAGTCGCTAAAGGCAGCAGCGAACTAATGCTAGTTGCAGGCTTTTCCGGTATTGGAAAAACTGCGGTAGTGAATGAAGTTCACAAACCGATCGTGCGCCAGCGCGGCTATTTTATTAAAGGGAAATACGATCAATTCCAACGCAACATTCCTTTCTCTGCTTTCGTTCAAGCTTTCCGATCTTTGATGGCACAATTGTTGGGAGAAAGTAACGATAAACTCCAACAATGGCGAACCAAAATCCTGCAAGCTGTAGGCGAAAACGGACAAGTTATTATTGATGTGATTCCCGAACTCGAACGGATCGTTGGCAAACAGCCACCCGTACCCGAATTGTCCGGAAGTGCGGCGCAGAATCGGTTTAACTTGTTGTTCCAAAAGTTCGTTCAAATTTTCACAACTAAAGAGCATCCGTTGGTGATATTTTTGGATGACTTGCAGTGGGCAGATTCCGCATCGCTTGCTTTGTTAAAACTGCTGCTGAGTGAAACAGAAACCGGATATTTGCTAGTGCTGGGTGCTTATCGAGATAATGAAGTGTTTCCGGCCCATCCACTGATGCTGACGCTGGAGGAAATCAAAAAAGCAGCAGCAACGATTAATACAATTACTCTGGCACCGCTGAATCAGGTAGATCTCGATCGATTGGTAGCAGATACGCTAAGTTGCTCAAAAGAATTAGCGCAACCATTGACGGAATTAGCCTATCAGAAAACCAAGGGAAATCCGTTTTTTGCCACGCAGTTTTTGAAGGCATTGTATAGCGATCGCTTAATTACCTTCAACCTTCAAAAACACTACTGGGAGTGCGATCTAGCCCAGGTAAAAGCCGCTGCACTTACCGACGATGTGGTGGAGTTTATGGCAACTCAGTTGCAAAAATTGCCTGTGGAAACTCAGGAAATGCTGAAGTTAGCCGCTTGTATCGGTAACTCTTTCGATCTAACCACATTGGCGATCGTGTCGGAAAAATCGCCCGTTGATGCGGCAGCCTATTTGTGGAAAGCGTTGCAGTCAGGGTTGATTTTGCCGATTAGCGAAACTTACAAATTCTTCCAGTCCCGCGATGCCGTTTCGACTCAGGAAATTTCAGTGCCGTATCGGTTTTTGCACGATCGCGTCCAACAAGCCGCCTATTCATTAATTCCAGAAAATCGCAAACAGGCAACTCATCTTAAAATCGGACGATTGCTGCAAGAAAATTTATCAGCAATCGAACAAGAAGAAAAGCTATTTGATATTATCGGGCATTTGAATTTAGGTCTGGATTTAATTACTCAAGCGGCGGAACTGGAAGCTTTAGCCAAACTTAACTTAGCAGCGGCCAAAAAAGCCAGACATTCTACAGCCTATGTTGCTGCCAGAAATTTTGTGCGAACTGGGCTAGAATTGCTGACTGCAAATTGCTGGCAAACTCAGTATGAATTAACTCTAAATCTTTATATTACTGCTGCGGAAATTGCTTACTTGAATGGCGATTTTGAAGATATGGAAAAAATGGCAGAAGAAGTGTTGCGATCGGGCAAAACTACACTCGACAAAGTGAAAGTTTACGAGCTTCAAATCACTGCACTAACGGCCCAGAGTCGGATGTTAGAAGCGATATCTGCAGGACAAAATGCCCTGACACAATTGGGAGTGGAATTCTCATCTGAAGCTGACGAAGCCTACACGGAAAAAGCACTACAAACCCTTACCAGTAAACTTGAAGGTCAAAAGATTGAAGAACTGGTTAACCTCCCGGTGATGAGCGATCGAAAGACAATTGCCGCGATGCAACTGCTAGCCATGTTGTTTACTCCCATTTTTCAAGGAAATCCTAGCTTGCTACCGCTGCTTGGTTCCACAATGGTGAGTTTATCTTGCCAATTTGGCAATGCACCTGCATCGACCATTGGGTATACAAATTATGGCATAGTCTTGTCTGCTTTTTTAGGAGAGATAGAAAGGGGCTATTACTTTGGGCGAATGGCAATGAACGTACTTGAAAGGTTGAATGTCCGGAAATTCAAGTCCCTAACTTTACTTTTGTTTGGCACTTCTCTCCAGCACCACCAAGAACCACTGAGGGCAACAATTGCCACACTGAAAGAGGGATATCTGGCAGGAATAGAAACAGGTGATTTCCTGGCTGCTGGCTACAATATCAATAATTATTGCAGCAATAATTTAGTGAGTGGAGTATCTTTAGATGATTGGGAATCCGAAATCGAAAATTATTGTGTTGTCTTGGCGCAGGTGAAGCAACAGTCTACATTGGCTTACCTAAAGATGACACAACAGACGGTGCATAACTTGAGGGAATTTGTCGATCGACCGGATTTGTTAATCGGCACCGCCTACGATGAAACGGTGATGATTCCCAAGCACGATCGGGATAATGAACTCACGGCATTTGCTTTTTTATACACCTACAAACTCATGCTTGCCTATTTTTTTGGCAACTACAGCAATGCTCTAGACTATATTGCCAAAGCTAATTTCTATTTGATGGCAATATCGGGACATATTCAGATTCCTATTTTTCATTTTTTGGCCGCATTAACATACTTGAAAATACGCTCCGGGCAGTCAGAAATCGATCGAGATAACACCCTCATACTGGTAGAAACCCATCAAACAACTTTGGCTCAATGGGCGCACCATGCCCCGATGAATCACCAACATAAACTTGACTTAATAGAGGCAGAAAAATGCCGCGTTTTAGGCAAAAATTACGAAGCTGGAGATCGGTACGATCGCGCCATCTCCGGAGCCAAAGCCAACGAATATATCCAAGAACAAGCCCTAGCTAACGAACTCGCTGCCAAATTCTACTTCGACTGGGGTAAAGAAAAAGTTGCTGCCGGCTATATGCAAGAAGCCTACTATTGCTACGCCAAATGGGGAGCGAAAGCGAAAGTTGTAGATTTGGAAACTCGCTATCCCCAACTGTTAATACCAATTTTGCAAAAAGCGCAGATGGGCGATGTCTCCCCCCTCACAGCTTCGGTGAATGTGCTTGTTTCCACGCACCAAACTATCTCCAGTAGTTCCACTTCTATTTCTGATCTGCTCGATATCGGCACTGTTTTGAAAGCGGCTCAAGCA